>VXSK01000002.1:300000-573971 GCA_009838035.1 Gammaproteobacteria bacterium | reverse complement strand
TCGAATCAAATACAAGGATTTGGTGTCAGGAGTGGACGGTCGGTCGAATCGAACCAATCTTTCTTGACGAAAACGCCCTAAAGCGATATAACCCGAAGTGCGGCATCAGAGAGAATCCGTTAAGTCGGGTTACCTGCTGAATACAACAGCCCATAGCCCGACTGAGGTAGCTCCTCAAAGTCCTGGCGAATAGGCAGGAACGTCATTTCTCTTTGATGTCGCAATGGCCCGACACCTTGTACGGGTTTTGCGAAACGAAAGAGGAATGGATTATGAAATTACTGCGATATCTGGCGCTGCTCGGAATCATTATTTCGGCGACCACGACAGGACAGGAATTAAGTGAGTATATGGAGGATTGCGAGGATCTCGGTCGGTCAACGAAGAAATATATGGCGTGTCTCGATCTAGTGGCCAATGATCCGACGTGGATCGAGACAAACTTAGCGGATTGGAAAGTGAAATTCGTTAGACGACACGAGGAGGAAGCTGGACTCAGGGAGGAAGCTAGGCTCAGGGAGAAAGCTATACGCAAACGCAAGGAGGAAGCTAGTTGGTATGCCTCGCAAGTAGTCCAATCACGGGAATCCTACGAAAGATCCCACCTCGCGTTTGCTCTATTAGTAAACGACGGAGGAGCAGGTCATTGGGCAGCCGACGTAAGAGCCAATACTTGGTGGGTGGGCACCCTTATGGTGAGTAATTTTGAGGAATGGGAAAAGGCGGTCAATGAGGAAAGGGATTTCAGAGAATCGGCGGGGCTGGATAACTCGCAATACGACCGAAACACTCGGAATTTGGAGAATGCTAAACGGGCCTATCCGAGGTTGATGGAGAAAGCCCGAGATCAGGCGGAGGAGGCAGGATACGATGCGCCTTAGGCGCGTGTAGAAAAGGAGATAGTTATGAATAAATTACAGACCAACGAAAACACCGCCGTTACTGGCGGCGAGAATGATCCCGAAATCATAATCAAGGAAGCAATCGAGGTCCGAGTCAATGCGCTGGAAAGTATTACCAAAGTCCATAAGGATATGTTGGACGCGGCATTATTCGACCTGGACTCGGATGAATGTATCGAACTGATTCAACAACTGCTGGGGCAATTGAGGGATTATCGGAAATACGTGCTTGAACTGTACGATGGGTATTTGAGGATAGGAGACTAAATATGAGTAAGGAATCTTTGCCGACAGCACCTTCAAAGTTGCTCGCGGACGAATTAGAAAGATTGGAAAAGGAATCAGGAAAAATAATGGAAGCGGAAAGAATATATGCCGAGGAACAGGAACAAATGAATGAAGAAAATAGGGAACTTGAGGCAGTTTCGGCCGAACTTAAGGGAATCAAGGATCCTGGACTCGAGGAACTTTTTAAGACGGCAATAAAGTTGCTGAGGGAAATATCGGATAGGTTGAAGAAATTAGGGCATTAGGGGATTGTTTGGGAATTTGTGTAGTTAGGTGGATCTTAGGACAGAGGTAGAATGAAAATGCCCCTGTAGCTCAAAGGATAGAGCGCCTGAATGACTTACACGGAGGTTATGGGTTCGAATCCCATCAGGGGCGCTTTCAGTATAATTTCAATTGACCGATAGGGCAGGTGTTTTTGGAGGTTTTCCTATCTCCGTGTTTTGGCCTGTTCTATCGGTCACTTTGTTATTTAGGTCATTTTGTGTAGTTAGGTGGGTAAGCCCCGAAAATTAAGGCCAAGCGATTAGATGGAAGATAGCTCTTCTCAATCATTTCGCCGATAACTTCTGCAAACTCTTTTGCGTTCCGTGCTAGGAACTTACCCAAGAAGAAGTAATACATGTAGGGATTCCGGAATCTGTAATCGTTCCTGTCGGTGACGATTCCATAGTCTGGATGCAAGATTCGCTGCAACATTGAAGTCTTAATCGGCAAAAAGGTTTTGCCGTAGTCAGTCTTGAAATTCTCGAATGTCTCTTTGTCTATCGCGTGCAATGACGGACTTTCAGTAAATAGCTTGAATGCCAATTGCTCCGCAAAATTAAAACAGGGATTGATTTCGTCATCAGTTCTTGCAATACCCGACTTTACTAGATGGGCGATAATCAGTATGTAGTAGCAATGCCCGTACGAACTAATTGCGAGATCACTAGGCATGAACCCTTCATAAGTTTGCAGGATTGACAATACGTAGAATGGATACCTTGGGAGAATTTTGTTGTTGATGATGATTTCATTGACTCGATTCTCAACACTATCGATATAGCCGTGCGTCGCCGAATCAGGTTGACCAGTTAATTCAATCCTCCTTCTTATCAGCTTCTCCTGCGCAACATGTGTAAGCGGGAGAATCTTGACCACTTGGAACTTCGCGAGATGTTCGTCATCTCTGTAAAACGCATCGAATATATCTGTCTGCACAGCAACAATTACACAATCAAAATGTTCCATAGCGACGTCAACATGACTTCTTGTATCACTTGAGAGATTGTCAAGAATAATCACTTTGTCCCTTTGCTTCTTCCACATGGAATAGTCGCCATTGGATTGGCCTTGGTAGGCCTCTTCAAATACCTGCTCTCGTGCTGTCTTTGCTCTCACACTTTCGAGGTCCAGATAAAGAGCCGGGACTTTCTGGTCAATAAACCGGAGAAATAAGTAACGACACAGCGCGGTCTTGCCACTCAATCTTTCTCCATGTAGCAGCAAATAGTCATGCTCTAAAAGCGCGTCTTCACTAGGTATTATTGCTTCTATCGGGTCTTCCTGAATGGCGTCAGAGTACGACCCCAGAACGGGGAACACAAAAAAATCCTGCAGGCTGATTTGATTTTGTGACAGGAAATCTGTGTTTTCCATTTTTTCCCTAAATTGCTCCTTTATTGTGAATGTCGTCCTTATCTCCTCGATCAGTGCTCTCAAACCCACATAGATTTCTTGCCACGCTTCGTCCGGATTGCGATAGGAACAGATAGGATTGCCGTCGTTCGGAAGAGCCTTTAGTTCGGCCATTTCTCCCATATCTCTCCATGCGCAATGTGACAGAATAATCGGCACGCGTTCCACGGAAGGAAGTTCCCCCGCTAGTTCCCATTCTTCCCGGCAGGCCTCTGATGCGATGAAGTCTTGACTTACGAGGAAGGCTACGATGTTGGATTCTTGAATTGCCTTTTTGGTTGCCGCCGAAATGCGCTGCCCAGGGGGAATTTTCTTGTCGCTCCAATCGCTAAGAACCCCTTCCTGTTTGAGCCGAGCCAGAGCCTTCTCCATCTCTACTTGATGTGCATCGTCCTTGTGGCTATAGCTATAGAACAGTCGAACTTGGAATGTACCGGAACGGCTCATAGTATTTCCTTTGCGCCCTCACTAGGCGCCTGAAGCTAGTAGCACTGCCTGCGTCTTTGCTCTTAAGAGTCTGATTGACATCCTCAAGGTCTGTGTCATCGGAATCTGACGACCAAATGATCTCTCCATGTGGCTGGAACTCCGAATTAGAATCCGTGTCCGTCAAAATTCCCAAGCACGACGCGGTATTCGACCACAAGGTATCCCACCTTGCAATGGCATTGGTTCCTGGACTGATTTCGCTTGGAAACAAGTCTGGAACGGGCATTGATTTAAGCAAAGAGCCTTCTTCGCACTAGATCCTGTCTAGCGTTCGCAACTCTTGCCCGGCCAATAATAGTGCGTCTTGCTGCTCAAGGATCGCGTTCAGATCGAGACAAGGATAGAAAGCGACGTTCGGTAGTCTGCAAACGGCATCTTGGTCGAAGAAGAGTTGCCGATTGCCGCCGGAGATTGTGAAGGTCCTCGAATCGGCTACTAAAGGCGTTCCGGCAGCAAGTCGCGCGGTTGTCCGGTTTCGGCAGAAACCGAAGGGGAGCATACTCACGCAAAAGGGTTAGATCAGAGAGATATTGCGGCTCAAATGGGGCTGTGGAGAATAAACTGCGCTAAAGTTATCCCGACGCAATAATACCTTCGAAACAAGCACCAATTCCATTGGAATACTGGTCATTGAACTCACGTGCCGGCGCATAGGCCAGACCCATTTCCGGCTTTTTCCTCTGTATGCGATAGAGGGAGACTGCAGATAGTTTCGGCCCTAGCGAGCCCAGGATGATATTGTGCTCTTCCTCTAACCCCCGCAGTTGCTCCAAAATACGATCAAGACCGTGATCTTCGGCAAACGCGTCCATTCGAAAAACCGAACGGCCTCTTGTGACTTTAAATTCCCTCTCGTATTGCTCCATGATGTTTGCGTTGTCATCGAATTGTGAATCTTCCTGCAATCCAATCAAAAGCGTGGCTGGTTCAAAGAAGCGGACTAGCTGCCGTACACGTTGGACATCGTAGCCCACTGCCAAGACTAGGGCCGTTTGCCGTCCGGATAGAGCTATCCCGGACAGTTTTTGGACTAACCGTGGGCGTCCGAAGTTTCGGCTAAGCCATTCTTGCGAGTAACTCTTCGGGCTATGGTATCGATACTTTAGTGGAGTGGACTTACCTTCACAAAGCCAGAAGATGTGCCAGATAACCTCCCTAGGCATTGTCGAAATATCAACGATGATCGGTGTATCCGAGTCTAGCCCGCCTATGATCGAGTTCATCGCTTCTAGGTTCTTGGAGGGCGAATCTGGACTCAATTCGACTTCACGATACCCGACACCTCTCTTGCTGCACAGGGCTCTGACGGTAGAGCGCGCGTCCTCGGTTCGTGGCGCATAATTGTTGAAATAAAAGACAAGCGCTTCGCTGCAGGGGAACGCATCCAAGTCATCGATCAGACCTCTAGCAAATCGGTCTTCCCAGCTCGCAAATGCGACTAGCATGTGGTCTGAATTACTCATCCGCTAATAGATCCGCTTGTCGAGTGCCTGCTCCGGCCTCTTTACCGCTAAGCCATCTCGGAACAGGCAACTTGCCGCTCTGAGCAGCCGCCCACAGCTCATCCGAAGGCAGCGACACTCGTGCGTGCTGGCCGTGCGGGTCCAACCCCCGAATTGGCCACAATATGCGGTTTGGAACATAGTATTCTTCCCTGCGTCCTTCGTCCTTGGAGGGGCCGGACCGTACATAAAGCATCTGGGCGGCCTGGAGAATTCTAAGGAGTGGCGCTAAGCGCTGCATTGCATCGCTGTCCCGTTTCGATATCGTAAATGAGGTTGCATTTGGCTCGGAGCCTGGCCCCAATAGCCGCTGACGCAAATGGACTGCCAGAGCATCAAACAACTGATACGCTTGTGTGCCTTGCTCGTTTGAGCAGTCCTCTATGTCGCTAGGCAATTGCTCCTTAAGCCTGCGCCAAGCTTGCTCACTTTTTTCCAGAATAACCTGCCTTTGAATGGAAGGATCAATTACCGTAACAAGTACATCTGACTCTTCGGAATTCGCTGTAGATCGGGCTTGTTCATACATCCAGTAACACGGTTCCAACAGATTGCGTACCACACCGGTAGAAATGTACACGAGCGTTTCAAAGCCAGAATACGCTGGGCGGTTTGCCTTTGGATCCCTCTCTCGGAAATAGTGGGCCCTAGCGTATTTATAGACGTAGTCTGTAATCGCTTTCTTTTTCTCTGCTCCGTACTTTTCCACCGCGATTTCTTCTACCTTAGCCTCGGCGCGTGCAAGGTCGTTTCGCATTTGCTCGTGGACTGGGAAAAACTGCTGTGGCGAGGCTTCTATACCAATTTTTCTAAGGCGGCGGGTGATGATTTGCTCTGCTAACTTGTAGAAGCCTGTGCGCGGATTATGCAACGGCCGTTCTAGGTCAATTCTTGTGTAGTCGTGACCCTCTAGGATTGATCCTCCCGGGTCAGGTCGACCTGCGTTCAGCGCCACTTGTGTGGTTGCAATCTTGAAGCTGAAGAGTGAGTGATCTCGGAACGCCACCCACGAGTTGAGAGCACGCCGCTGGTACTTGTTGAGGGCATGTGCATCATCAATGAGCAGACTGTAGTGTGATTCCTTGAGTGCAGGTATGTTGCGACTGAATAGGCCTAACAGAGGCATCACAAGGGATGCAAATGAGAAAGTGTCTTCATGATATTCGCCAAGTTCCCTAGAAAGGGCAGTTCGTTGCGTATCACGAATCTGACCTTCCAAGAACAATCGGATTGAATCAAAGAACGGTGTCTCTGTAGATAGATCTGTAGCCAATATTGTCGATGCTTCGGATCGGAGGCGAGCTTGGTCAACGTCCGCCAGTGCACTTGGATAATCAGACAGCGTCGTGACAATTGCGTGCGCGATGGAGAGCACGAATAGATGCTCGGATAAAATCCCGGCTAAGAACTTGCCAAGTAACTCAAACTCCGGCTTGTAAGTCAGCGGGGTATTGCATGGCACATAGATGCCAATAACTTCAGAAGAAGATTGCTTATCCTTTCTTGTTGCGATGAGCTTTTGAATACGGGAACTGTTATAGAGAAGCGCCATTGTCTTGCCGCTGCCACGCTCGCCAACCAAGAAGACGTTTCTTCGAGATTGAAGGAATCGAGAGTAGTTGAAGTCGTCAACAAAAAAGTCCGCAACCATTTCGGCGCTCAGATTGTTGGCAGCTTCGAATTGGAAAGGATTGTTGCGAGTCATTGTTATTCTTCCGCTTTAGTCTCTTGGCATTCCCGGATCAGGCCAGGAACAAGGGTGGAAGGTGACAACTCTGGGTATTTGACGTCTAAGGGCTTTGCTTCGGTGCCGGGCACTGTGAAGTCATGAAGACGTAGTGCGGGAAGATCCACATCCATGACCTGTTCTCCACAGTGGAAATTGAACGATACATCCGTTGCCTTGAAAGGCTCAAGAAGCGGGGCATAGTAGGTAGCGTAACGGCGCTCTTGATCGAGTTTTCTGATCCGCCCCAAGGTGTATTCCATCAGCTCTATCAACCACTCCTCTTGGTCGCGGCCTTCTGGCGATTGGTCCACGCGTATCTCATAAGCAAGAACTATGCGCTCGTGGTGGCGGTCTATTAGCGCGTGTGTAATTGAAGCGTATTCGTGGTGTACTCGTGACGAGGACTCGTAATGATCGGTTTGCCGCCGATAATCAGATGTTCGATGCGGACCCTCCGCAAGCTCGTCCGCAAAGCGCAGGATTGCAGCGATTTCACGGAACCGAATCCGTTCGCCCTCGAACGGTTCTTCCCTTGAAAGTTCTCTAAGTGTATCGCGCGACCCGTCGCTAGCATACCCCGTGTGCGCGTTACAGGCCCGCGTTACTAACGTCTTTTCCCTTCTCGTTGAGGCTTCTGTGCCGCGTGCAGCATCAAAGATGCCTCCAATATTCTGTTCGTGACCCTCCCGCCCGGTGATGTTGCCCGTATCGTGGAACAGGATACACATGCCGAGGCAATACATCTCTAGTGCAGAAAGGCCGTCGGTTCCCGTCGTGCGATCTGGAAGGAGCTTTAGTGCATTCCGCTGTACGTCTCGGATGTGGCGCGGACCATGATCGGTTAGGTTTGGTTCGCTTGCTCGAATCTCCTCGTAGACGTGCCTGAGCAGATAATTTCTAGCGTCCCTATAGTTAGTCATCAGCTCATCGTGTCGGGTCGGATGCTCCCCGTGTAGAAGTTCGCACATTCGGGCCTCAAAGGGAGAATCTGGCATTGTGGCTACACTCTGCTTATTGACTTATTAGGAACAATTGCCTAGTTGCCGGAAAACGGCCTTACCTAGTAACGGCGGGACTGCGTTTGCAACTTGCTGTTGCTGGAAGCCTATGCTTCCCGTAAAAAAGTAGGAATCAGCGAACGATTGAAGGCGTGCGGCTTCTCGAACAGAAAGGCCGCGATTGGCTGATGGGTGTACAAGCATATTCTTGCGATAATTTCCAATCACAATCGAAGGATGACCCCACGAAAGGCGGTGATAAATGCCGTCGTGGCAGCGGGCTCGGTCAGAGTAGTTTGACATGAGGTGCTCCGGAATGCACCGCCAGTTGCCGCCCGGAGGGATAAAGGAATAGCGCTCTACGACATAGTCGGCGTTCTTGGTAACGTAGTTGTTAGTGCAAGTTTCGCAATCACCCCGGAGGAGACGCGAGTAATCTGACTTGGGTTTCGTGCCGTAGCGGGTTTGCGGAATGGCGGCTCCGTTCGGGAGGTCGGGCAGATCGCTGATGGCATCCGCGACGGTTGTGGGGCGGTCAGTCGTGGGTTTGGGAAACAACTGCCCATCAGCGCGCGAACCCACGATAAAGAGGCGGGAGCGCCGTTGCGGCACGCTGAAGTCTGTCGCATTCAGTACCGCATGTTCGACACGATATCCTAGTCTCTCAAGTTCGCGCACTACGGCAGAAAAAAAGAAGCCCCTTTCCGTTTCAATGAAACCCTTTACATTCTCAAACACCACGAATGACGGATTTACGGAACGGACGTGGCGAAGAAAATCGATATACAGCAGATTGTGAGGGTTCTCAGCGTTTCTGGTTCGCTGATTGGATGTTGAAAAGCCTTGGCAAGGGGGGCCACCAAATATGACTGTCGGCTGCGTCGAACTTATTGGCGGAAGATCTGGCAGGGACCGAATGTCCTGCTGCAATACTTTGACGCCAGGATGATTTGTGCGATAGGTTGCGACAGCGTGCTGGTCGGATTCCACGGCGACTGCGATTCTGATCCCCGCTGCCACCGCGCCGGCCGAAAGCCCACCTGCGCCACAAAACAGATCGATACCGATCATTCTTCGCAGTTAGCGTGGGGTGCGGGCGGTATATGTATCAGGGCTACGCTACGTGCGCGGCAGCAGCATCTAGTGGCCCGTATATAGGCGCCCGAATTGCAGAAATCCAGGTCACATGCAATCGCAACAACGCCATGAATTTCTCCCCCTTCACGCGTACGGAAGGTGGAGACTAACACAGCAGACTCGTTGCAAAGAATATTGCGGGGAATGGAAGGTTCTGCTGCTGCGTTAGGTCATCCTCACGCAAGAAACCAATTGTCCGTATGTGCATGTTTTTCGCCCGCACTTCTCCTGACTAATCTTGCTACGTAGTTCCCGAAAATACTCGGCTCGCGCGCCCGAATCCGCGGCAGTTTTTCTCCATTTGCGCCACGCTTAAGACTTAGGCGAAGACTTTTCCGCCAAGCACGCGGCTGATAGAGCGGCCATGTCGCGCTGACTTAGGGCTTTCAGGCCTGCCAGTTCGTGGGTGGCGCAGAAGTTGTCAGGGGTTGATGGCCACGATAGCGGTGGCTTCAGAGACATTTCGGAGGTCGGCCCCGTTGAATTGGAAATCGATGTGGTCGGGGGCATTGCGTGGATGCCTTGCTGCTGCCTTCATTGGCACGGTTAGATCAGGCTGGACTTCGGCCAAGGTGATGAGTGCGGAAAAAGCTCTGTGCTCAGAGTTGCGAATAAATCTTCGAAAGCGCTGCTACCTTTCTGAATATTTGGCGTATTGCTTGCGCGCGCCGCGGATACTTTCGCGACAGCAACAATAGTCCTGCGCTATCAGGCACAGGAGACCCAGTGCGCAAGTATTTCTGTCCTGCTTTGTCGAATCCGCTACGCGCCTCACTACTGTCATGAGCAATGAAATTGCGGATTCTTTGGAGATCCACTAGTGTCGAATACACGGGAGAGATTACGTCACTGATTGGGAATCCATTTTGGAAGACAAGTTCCGCTAGTTTCTTAGTCGTCTCAGGCTTGCCCCAATTCAAGAAGCGATTGCCTGCCTTGAGAATGCGCTCCGTTGTACTCCAATCGGCACACTTTAGCTTAGAAATTATCCTCTGACCATTGCGTGTTTGTGTTGTTGCGCAACTGTGTAGGAAGAGAGCGCGGGCAAATCGTTCGTATCCTCGGTAAACGCGAAACGCAACGGCTTCGGCAACAAAAATGTCCTCTCTTGTAGCTCTTTGGGCGTCAACCTTTGCTAACGCCTTGATTCTTGCTTCCAAGAAGAGGTTACTTTCGTCGAAGAGCTTTTGCTCCTCCCTTATGCCCAAGGGAACTCCTCAATTACGCTTAGCATGTAGTCAACACGAACTATTCGAGAAGCTGTATCCGTAGTCGCCAGTGTGGAAGCTCGAATGAATGGCTTCAAGTCATCTGGAGCCAACGTCCGCTTCGGTTGGGGGCTGTAGCTCTGGTAATCACTACTAATCCCATTAAGGATGGATTTAATTTTTTCGTGGTTCGAGAGAAATTCGGACCGCAACTTGGTCGAAGGCAAATTTGCAATGGGTGATTGGATATGACCAATACATGTAACCAGGGAGTAATACATGTGTTTGCTCGACCAGCATGTGTCGCGGATTTCATCCTGTGGATAAATTAGTGCCGCCTTGTTCACGGCAGCTCGGAATCTCTCGACAGCATGAGGTATGTTCCCCTCGGTGTCCTCATACTCTCGATACACGCGCTCGATAGCCTTTGTCGATTGAATTTGGTTGAGAAAGGCAGCAAGAAGGTCAGAGGCCAACTCCGCTTCACCCATGCGATTAATCTGATTCTGATTCAATATTCCGGCTGCTCGCCAGAACTCAACAAATTCATAGCCAAGTTCGAATGCCGCGGTTTTGAAAAACCCGCTGTACTGAGCGTTTCGGAGTTCTTGAGAGTTAAGCTTGACTGTGTAACGATTGATGCGCGCAAAGATATCTAGAAGCTCGCTTATCGGAGCATCATTCAAGACATCACAGCCAATCTCGTACTGAAGAAACTCGTCCCGTTCGTCTTTGTGCAATTCAGAGAATACCTTTCCAGCATTTTTCTTGCTATGCGCGCGCGAAATCTTGATTCCATCGGAAAGAAACTCAAAGATCGCGCGTAGGCGCTGCTGCCCGTCTACGACAACTCGTATCGTTCTTTCCTCTGCAAATGTCTGCATCAATATGATCTTTGGGATTGGCTTTCCCTTAATGACCGTATCGACCAGAAACGATTTGGCAGCATTTGACCAAACTGATCTGCGTTGAAAATCTGGAGAAAGTTCTAGCTTCCCCTGTGAGTGCCATTCACGAAAATCAGCTATGGAATATGCCCGTACATCAAACGCTCTCATGCAGCTACTCCGAGCAATAGTTGATAGGAAGGAATGAGAGCATACTTTATTCGTGATACGAAGTTCTCGGTGCGAGAGACATCAAGACCATAGCTACTTCCATTTGGACTTGGCGATCTTGGTTAATCCGCATTCGAGAATTGTGTGCAGTGCTCATGTTTAATCGGACGGCCTAAACTGGGTCATTTGTAGTCCAATAACTCTATTCTCATGCTAGGTAATAGGCTGTTCCGATGGACTTCTTGCAGCACTGAATCGACACGGGCAAGGACGTGACAGACACGGTGCCGCTCTCCGACGTGCGTTTCTGGGCGGTCATTTGGGACGAGTTCACGGATCCGGTGAAGCGTGCGGCGACAGCAGGCATCTTCAGCGTGGCGCCAGCGTAACCGGGACGCTGATCGTTTGTGCGTCGCGCAGTGCCGTCACGGTGACGGCGTCGCCCGGCGCCAGGGTCTTGAGGAAATCGGAAAAGGCGCCGAGGCCGGTCACTGGATCGCCGTTCATTTCCAGCAGTACGTCGCCGGCCTGGATTCCGGCCAGTTCGGCTGGGGAGCCGGGCACTACCGATTCCACCCGCACGCCGTCGGCGTTGTGGGCGAAGTCCGGGACGGTGCCGAATTGCACGCGTCGCTGTCCTTCGGTGTCGGCCGGCTGGTTGCCGGGGGGCGCGGCTGTAGCGCTGCCTGCAAGGACCATGGGCTCCTCGCGACCGATCAGGTAGCCGGTCGCTTCCTTGACGAAGGTCGCGACCTTGACCATGCCGGCGGCGTTGACCTTGTCCGGCGTGTCGCTGGGGCGGTGATAGTCGAGATGGGCGCCGGTGAAGATCTGCACTCCCGGCACGCCGCGATCGATGAAGCTCTTCTGGTCCGACGACGCCAGGGCGCCGGCGATGTTCTCGCTGGGGATGCCCGTTACCGCGCTGACGCCGCGGAACACGAACGGCCACTCCATCGCGCTGCTCGTGGCCAGCACCGATATCGGCTGGTCTTCCAGTCGGCCCACGCTGTCGAGATTGATGACGCCCACGATGCCTTCCAGCGGCGCGGGCCGCGGATGCTCCGCGTAGTGGCGCGAGCCCAGCAGTCCCGCTTCCTCGGCGCTGAACGCCACGAACACGAGGTTGCGCTCGGGGGGCGCTCCGGCGGCGAAGTTGTGCGCCAGCTCGATCAGGACCGCCACGCCGCTGGCGTTGTCGTCGGCGCCGGGATGGATTTGCCCGACATCCTGCTGCCGGGCATTGGGCCAGCCGCGTCCGAGGTGGTCGTAGTGGGCGGTGATCAATACGGCCTGGTCTTTGTACGCGGGGTTGATGCCGGGCAGGTAGCCGATGACGTTGTGGACGCGATGCGGTTGGCCGTCTTCGCCTTTGTCGACCGTGAAGCCCTGGAGATAGCTGCCGTCGTCGCCGGCGGCTGCAAGGCTGGCGTCGGCGAATTCGCCGGCGATGTAGGCGGCCGCCTCTTCCAGTTGCGGTGAGCCCAGGCCGCGGCCTTCGAGTTCGGGCGAGGCGAGATAGTCGACGTGCTGTTGCAGCCGTTCTTCGGAGAAGACCGCCGGGAGTTCGGCGAGCGGTTTGCGGGGCGGAGGGGGCGCGGCGGTTGCCGGGCCGGCGGCGCGCTGTTCCGCGCTGCGCAGGTCCACGCGTAGCGGCGAATCGCTGTTGGCCCATTCGCCGCTGGCGATGTTGGTGGGCTCGTCGCCTTCGAAAGCGAGGTAGGAATACTTGCCGTAGTGGGGCAGCTTGCTGGCGATTCCGGGGAACGCGGCCACGGGATCGACGACGATCCAGCCGACCGCCTTGTTGACGTTCGCGGGATGCCGGCGGATTGTCACGGTCGAATGGCCGGCGGGGGGAATTGCCTGGTCCTCGAACTTGAGGCCGGTGTCGGTGACCGTGAGTCCCAGCGCGGGGTCCGACTGGAAAAGGGTTTGCGCGAACCGGTTGTTTCGGCCCAGGACCCAGGCGGCGGCGTCGGCCGGCAGTTCATCGGTATCGATGTCGGCGTCGAACACGATCGTCATGTCCTGCGTTGGACTTCGCCAGCGTTCGACCAGCTCGCGGTACGCGGCGCGGGTGGCTTCGTTCGTGGCTGCCGGCAGGATGGCCACGAGCTTGCGGTCGCCGAGGACCTGGCCGATCGACGGGGCGGTTTCGCGCGCGTCCAGCAGCCGGAACAGGTCGAATTGCGGGTCGACTTCCAGGAGCTGCGGCTGGGAGGCGGTCTGGAACTTGAACTGTGTCGCTTCTCCGGTCACGTTCAGCACCTGGGTCTCGAGTCCGTCGGTGGTGGTCAGGGCGAGCGGAGCCTGCAATGCGAATTTCTCGCCGTCCTGGACCTGGCGCAGCACGCCGGTAACCTCGTAACCGCCGCTGGTGGTCTGCTGGACCTCGACCGCGTCAAGTCGCAGGTCGGCCGCGCCGGGGCGTTCCACCCACTGTTCGAAGAACCGCTGGAGGTCCTGGCCGGTAACCTGTTCCAGTTGCGCGCGGATGTCGCCGAAGCCGGCCTTGGCGCCGCGGTGCTCGCGGTAGAAGCGCGCCAGCGACGTCGTGAACGCTTCGTCGCCGAGCTGCCGGCGCAGCATGTGAAAGCCCATCATCGTCTTGCCGTAGCCGACGGCTTCGGTGGCGGCGCTGTGCCGGGAGCGGAATTCGGTGAGCGGGAAATCGCGGCCGTCACGCACGAAATCGCGGTATTTCTTCAGCGTGTCGCGCCGATACTCCGCGGCCTGGCCTGCCTGCTCCTTCATCAGGTGGTCGGCCATGTAGGCGGTCAGTCCTTCGCACCAGTTGCCGGTGGGGTAATCGACGAACACCGAATTGCCCCACCAGTTGTGCAGGATCTCGTGGGGATAGGAAGAGGTCAGGATGAACGGGAAGCGGATGACCATCGGTCCCAGCAGCGTGAACGACGGCATGCCGTAACCGGTCTCCCAGAAGTTCTCGACCAGTGCGAACTTGCCGTAGGGGTAGGGGCCGATCAGTGAGCGATACATCTCGATGTAGCGGGCGGTGGCGGAGAGGTACCGGTCGGCCAGTGCTTGGTCGGGCTTTCTGAGGTACGCCTGCGCGGCGGTTGCGCCGGCTGCGGCTTCGTAGAGCGTGAGTGGGCCGCCGACCAGGTAGATTTCGTCCACCAGGCCGCCGGAATCCCAGTGCGCCTGTCCGGCTTTGTCCCGAGAAGAGCCGTTGCCCTGGCTGATCAGGTGCCAGCCGTCGGGCGCGGTGGCCGTAAGTTCGAAACGGACCAGCTCATCGCTGAAGTAGGGGTACCAGAGCGTGCCGCCGGCCAGATAAACGCCGTCGCTGTTGACCGTGCCAGCGGTTTCGATGATGCCGCGGGCGTATTCCTCCTGCGGGGACGACAGCGGGAAGTTCACCGTGCCGCCGTAGCTGAGCTTCAGCGTGCTCGAACCCTGGGGCAGCGTGACCCGGTAACGCGCGATCGCATCGAGTTTCCCCAGCACCACGCTGGAGCCGTTGATGCCGGTAAAGCCGCCCTGCTCATAGGGCAGGCGGGAGATTTCGGGGTCGGAGTCGTGGATTTAGAGGGCCGAGGTCAGCAGGAACTCGACCTCGCGTCCCTCGAACTCCAGCGGCAGTTCGACGACTGCGTCTACTTCAAGCTGATGGGTCTCCGGCTCGATGCCCACGTCGAGTTCGTAGCGCGTTGCATTTTCGGCGGCATGCGCCGTCCCCGCCACCAGGAACAGCAGCAGAACCCAACACCAGGCGCCTCCCCGGTCACATTCGCTTAATCTCCACGAGAGCAGCTGACCATGAATCGTCGGCGCCAGCGCCTTGGGGCGCTTTGTCGGCTGGGGCCTATGGGCAAGCTTCGGCCGCTTTCTTTTGCGCCGTACGGGTAAGCGCATCTACAGGGCGGAGTAGTACTCGTGCAGTGATGCATGCGTGATAGGCGCCCGCCCACGCTCGCCGCTGTCAAGCCCGTTCTCCTCGCGTGCATCCCGCCACGGCGCTTCCGTGTGGGTTAAATCACTTAGCCATTGCGATGACTTGTCCCCGTAAAACTGAAGAACGGTATCGACTGTCTCGCGCTGATCTGTATCCAACAGATCGGGGGCTCCGTCGGGAATGCTGGAAACGGAGAATTGTCCGCGATGCGCGTCATAGAGTTCTCGAATCACCGGGCCATTCGCCCACGCCTCTATCGTTTCCTCAAAGAGCGGTTTGTCGTCCCAAACCAGTGACCAGGCCAGTGAGTAATAGACGAGCTTTTGAAGCTTCATGGCCGGCATTGATCCCTGGCTGCTCAGGATGTATGCCGCGACGTCCTCTGCACGTACGCTCATGATTCCATTTTCCTGAAAAGAAGCGGCTTTCAGGCGCTAACCAACTGAATTTGCAGTCTAACACGCCATTTGATTGCCTGGGTGGAAGCACTTTTACTCACCCTGGCGGCGAAAGTGCAGATCCAGCGTATGGACCTCGCCGTCGCGCTCGAACTGCAATACGGCGCTGTCGCCCCAGTCGTAGCCGGCGATCTGCTTGCTGAGCGCGACGCTAGAGTCCAGTTCGCTCTGGTCGAGTTGCAGCAGCACGTCGCCTACGAGGATCCCGGCACGCTGCGCCACCGAGTCGTCGCTGACCTGGATGACGCTGGTTGGGGACGAGCCCACGGCGCCCATCAGCGAGACGCCCAGGCTCGGATAGGCAGGTGCGGTTTCGGGCGGCACGCCCCAGATGAAGTCGGCGTAGGAAGCCCTTACCTCGTGGACCGGTTCGTTGTCGTTGTCGCGTATCGGCACCGGCACCAGCGAACTGATCCGGCCGTCGAAGGCGTGTGCAATTTGCCGTTCGGCGCCCAGGCCGTAGGTGACGTGGCCCGCACCGATCAGCACCACCATGATGGCGTCCTCGCCGCCGTGGCGTTCCAGCGCCATTTGCGCATTCCAGCCCATCGCCGCGTCCCAGGTGCACTGCGCCCGGAACATGCCTTCCCACTGCTCGTCGCTGATGGCCGCGTGCAGCGCGTCGTCTTCCGCGAAATAGGCGCGGAACAACTGCCGGTGCTCGTCGCTGTCCGTGTTCACGGTCTCCGGCATATGCGCGGCCTGCTCGGCGCTCAGGCCCTCGAAGCCCTCCGTGCGCACCGTTCTGACGTGGTCGCGGGGAATGTTCACGCCGAACATCGGGATGCCTTTGTCCCTGGCGAACAGAAAGATGCGCCGGTAGTAGTCCCATCGATAACCCCAGTTCTCGTACCAGTCGGACGATTCGACAAACTCGTCTTCTGTCAGTGAGCTGGCGCTCCATTCGTCCAGGATTGCCTGGCGCGTGTAGGGGTACATTTCCAGCCCGATCATCACCTCGCGCCCGGCGCGGTGCAGTTCTTCCAGGACTTTCGCCTGCACGCGGTGAAAGTCCATGTCGGTGTGGTCCTCACCAATAAAAAGTATGCGCGTATCGGCCAGCCGCTCCACCAGTTCCCGCGGGGTCAGGAGATCACCGGTCCCGGTGTCGGTAATCCCGTCAAGCACCACGGGGGCATGCCGCCCCCTGCGCTCCGGATCCCCAATCTCCAGATCAAACACCCCGGTACCGGCCGCCAGTACGGCAGCAACCGGCACAAACACCGTTGCAAACGCAGCAAACTTCAGAGTCGATCTCATTGTCTGGCGATTGCCGAATCTATTGGTAGTTGTTGGTAGAGGATCAAGTTGCATGGTTAGAATAGGCCTATCGTATACCTGCCACGTATCCCGCGATCATGAACGAGACCCCTGCCGTTGACCCGCCCGCGTCCACGTCCGATGAAAGAACCTGGTCCATCCTGCTTCACATTTCGGCGCTTGCCGGGATGGTCTTTCCGCTTGGTAACGTGCTCGGACCATTTTTGTTCTGGCTCATCAAAAAGCCGGAGTCCGAGTTGATAGATCGCCACGGCAAGGCGGCGCTCAACTTCCAGATCAGTTCGACGATCTACTTTATCGGGATGGGACTTCTCGTGATCATCCTGATCGGTCTCCCGCTCATCATCGCCTACGCGATCTTCTGGTTCATCATGGTGATCGTGGCGACCATTCGCGCCGCGGACGACCAGGATCCGAACTATCTGCTGAGCATCCAGTTTCTCAAGTAGGACGTGCGCCTGATGTTTGCCTGACGGCCCGCAGCATGTTGCCTCCCAATCTATGCGGCAACGATGCGCTCGACGTTGATTTCCTGTTGAAGGTGGCGCGACCGGGAAAGATCAAAGGCCAATTGCATGCCTAGCCATGTTTCGGGTGTAGAGCCGAATGCTTTTGACAGCCGGTAAGCCATTTCGATGGATACGGACGCCTTTTCATTCACCAGATGGGAAAGTGTCTGACGCCCGACACCGAGCCGTCTCGCACCTTCCGAAACGGACAGGGTCAATGGCTTCAAACAGTCTTCTCGCACGATGGCGCCAGGATGCACCGGATTCTTCATTGCCATGTCAAACCTCCTAGTGGTAATCCAGATAGTCCACATCGACTGCGTGTCCGTCCTCAAACCGAAAAGTCACCCGCCAATTGGATGAGACGGAAACGGCATAGTGCCCCTGCATGCGGCCCTTGAGCGGATGCAGCCGAAAGCCGGGAATATCCATCCCGGTGGGGCTGCTGCTCCGGTCCAGCGCCGTAAGAATACGCAGGAGTTTCGCAACGTGTTCCTGCGCCACTCGCGCTGAGCGTCCGTTTTCGTAGAGTTCTTTCAGGCCACGATGCCGAAACGATTGGATCACCGGCAGAGTGTATGGTGTCTATTGACAGTAGTCAATCACAGACTGCTGAGTCGTTTTACGTAGTTTTCGAAGGTATTGGGGTCGCGACCCAGGATCCAGCGCAGCACGTTGGGGTTGCCGCGGAAGCCGAACTGGTCGTAGTGCCGGTTCATGGTGAGCATTTGCGTGATTCGGTCGTCGCTGGCGCCGGCGGCGCGGGCGTTCTTCTCCATCTGTTCCAGGCTCAGGGCTTCGGCGCGGATCTCCCTGCCTAGCACTCGGCTGATCACGGCGGCCATGTCGCGCTGGCTCAGTGCCTCCGGGCCGGCCAGTTCGTAGGTGATGTAGAGATGTCCCCGCTCCGTGGCCACGATGGCCGTGGCTTCGGCGAGGTCGCGGAGGTCGGCGACGTTGAACTTGACGTCGATATTGAAGGGCATGTTGTGCACGCCTGTTTCCAACACCTTGTTCCAGATCAGCCCCAGGTGCTGCATGTAACGCATAGGCTGCACGATGGTGTAGGGCAGGCCGGATTCGATGAGCGTTTCCTCGGCGTCGAGTTTGAGCCGGTGGTGGCGGACCGCGCGCCGCAGCGGGTGCATGACGGAGTAATAGACGAACCGCGATACGCCGTGGGACAGGGCGGCGTCGATGAAGCGGGTCGTGATTTCCACCTCGTTGGGATGCATGGGCGGGCCGATGTGGATGATCGTGTCCACCGAGGCCATCGCGGCGTCGATCGTGGATGCGTCCTCCATGTCGCCGACGGCGAAGGACGTTGCTCCGAGGCCGCTGAGCGCGGGCCATTGGGCCTCGTCGCGCAGGAACGCTTTCACGTCGGCGCCGCGGTTTGCGAGCGCCTTCAGTACCGCGCGGCCCGTTCGGCCATTGGCGGCGGTGAGCAGGATAGTCATGTCAGGAGTTTGGCGCCGATGCGCCCGGAGCGAACTCGGGGCGGATGACCTTGACGACTCGTCTCTCAATCACCGCTCGATCATTGCTGTCGATCGCTCCCGGCCTGTAATCGAGAGTCTCCTCGCGCGCCAGGTCCATGAGTTCCCGCTTGATCCTCGCCGCCCCCCACTTCGGATTGGAGAATGCGAGGTTGGTTGCATAGGCCGCCAAAACCGCCGTGGCCTGGGACGTTGAGCCGTCCGGAGACTCGACATAGATTGTGTGAGGCGCGTACACGCCGTCGGCGCGAATGCCCGCGGAAGCTGCTCCAAGTCTGTGGATCGCTCCGGCGAAAACCACCTTCTCCACTCCCTCGCCGGAGTGGGCGACATAGTCGTCGATTTCTCCGCACTGCGGCGACCACCCGTCCCGTTCGGCAGCGCTCGAATCAAAGTCGTCGCAATAGACGGAGATGTCGCAAACGCCGTCGGCGGATTCCGCACAGGTTGCGTTTTCCAGGGCACTGACCATGAGCACATTGGCTTGCCGCAACCATCGCGCGAACGTCCTTACCTTATCGACGAAGGGCCGACCGTTTCTGACGATCCAGTCGTCCCTGCCGGGGCGATAGCCTTGAGATACGTCCGTTGCGGTCCAGAAAATGCCCACGTCGTGTTTCAGGGCGTGCCTGACGTAGCCGCACATGTTGACTTCGCGCAACTCAACGCCATGCAGATCGTAGGTGCACCAGCCTCCAATCTGCACCAGCGACGCGCGATCCGAGTTGTCCAGAAAGATGTCTGTGATTCTCTGCCCATGGTCACCGGAACCGAATCCCCGGGCATCCACCACAGATACGCTCACGCCGTCGGCATTGCCCTTCATCGTTTCTTCAAAGTGGTCCTCGGTCAGCACGGGGTCGACACGCGGCGCACTTGCCGACAGGTTCGTCACTTGTCCGGTCGAGTCCTCCATCAGGCTCATCACCATCAGCGGCTCAACGGACTCGATGGCAAACCGCCACCTTTCTCGGCCGTCGCCCAATCCGAGTTCGGCCGCTTCGAACTCCCGCGCGGCGCTGGCGGAAACCATGACCTCAACGGCGTCTCCGGGCGATTCGCCCCGCTCGTCGATGCCCTTGATCGTGACCGCTGCCGCCTCTTCGCCAACATTGACCAGGCGCAGCCGGCTCGTCTGGCCGGTATCGGCGCCGAGATTGAATGCCATGACGTGATAGACGTTGCCCGTGCTCGGGGCCACGTCGTGAACCGGCGTCAGAAATCCGTCCGGGGCGCGAACGTAGGCAAGCACCTCGATGTCGAGGTCGCTCGTCAGTTCCAGGCGCCAGTCGCCTTCCCCGGAGCCGGTCCCCGTTGACAAGCCCTTGCGGCCACCCTGTTCCAGGTCCTCGGAGTTGAATTGCACCGCTTCGAATGCGCCAATCCTCAGCGTTACGGGTTCACGGTCCATATCCGTGTCATCGGATGCCTTGATACGAACCTCGCCGGATCTCCGGGAGCGGTTGACAACGCGAACGAGCCCCTCATGGCCCATCGCGTCTCCGGCGACCGGGAACAACGGAACGCGATGCACGCCGTTGTTCGGCTGCGCCGCCGTTGACAGGTTGGCCAGACGGCCCATCGAGCTCTCCAGAAGGTTCATTGCCACGATCGGTCGATCCGATTCCACCACCAGCCGCCACTTGCCCGCGCCATCGCCCAGCATGCCCTCAATATGCGCGCCGCCCGACTCCAGCTCTTGCGCCGTGACCGACCGCGCGGCGCCCGCATTGATCCGCAGCCTTACCTCGTCCTGGCCCGGCGCGCCCGCGTCGTCCGTGCCGCGAACCCTGACGACCGCTTCCTCGTCCCCCACATTGATCAGCCGCAGCCGGCTGGCTTGGTCACGGTCGCTGCCCGGGTTGAACGTGACTACCCGATGGAGGTCACCCGTACTCTGCGCCACGTCGTGAACAGGCGTCAGAAATCCGTCCGACGCGCGCACGTAGGAGAGCACCTCGATGTCAAGGTCGCTCGTCAATTCCAGGCGCCAGTTGCCTTGACCGCCCCCGGTACCGCCCGACAGCCCCAGGCCCGGATTGCCCGACTCCAGGTCCATGGAATTGAAATGGACTGTCTGCTTCGCTTCCATCTCCAGTGTCAAGGCATCGAAACGGCGTCCATTGTCGTCGGTGGGGTAAATCCGCACCTCACCCGCCCAGGAGGAACGGTTGATGATGCGTACGAGTCCATCTCTTGACGGTTCGGACGCCGACGGGAGCAGATAGACCTGGTGGCGCTGGCCCTCCGACGCGGTCCCTTCGACGACCAGCATCTCGCGCACGTCGGTTACGGAGATCGTTACGTCAGCCGTGGTGGAATCCTCCCCGTCGCTGGCGGTGATCGTCACTTCCACGGAGGGCGTGGCCTCGTAGTCGAGCGATCGGTTCTCCCTGAGCCTGAGATTGTCGTCGCTCACTTCGAACCGATCGTCATCCACCGTAACCGTGACCGTGTCGCCGTCGGCATCACTGGTCTGGACCGAAGTAATAACGGCGCCGGACTCGTTCTCCGCCACGGTGGCCGAGGAGCTGACCGTAATGGACGGCGCCCGGTTCGGGTCGGGTTGAGGCGGAGGGGGCTGAGTAGGCGGCGGAGGAGGCGGCGGCGAACCGTCGCCGGAACCCGATCCGCCACATGCGACCAGAAAAGCAGCGGCGATCAGTACGCCAAATCGCGCTGCCGCCTGTACTCCTAAAGATTGGGGGGGTCGGCTCCGGGCTGGCATGCCGGATCATATCCGATCCTCGTGCTTGCTTCAGTCGCCTGCGTGTTGTTTGGCGCAAATGCTAGAAGCGGTCCTTGCGGCGCCTTACCTCGGCGAACACTTCGACGTCGTCCGCGTCTTCCATGCCGAGTTGCACGCGGATGCCCTGGCTGTCCGGGCGCAGGAAGGGGTTTGTGCGTTTTTCCTGGTGCATGGTCGTGGGGACGGTCGGGCGTCCTTCCTCGCGCAGCCGTTCCACTTTTTCCATTCTCTGGACCAGCGCCTCGTTGTGCGGGTCCACGGTGAGCGCGAAGCGGCCGTTGGTGCGGGTGTATTCGTGCGCGCAGTAGATGCGCGTGCGGCCGGGCCAGCTCATCAGCTTCTGCAGCGAGTCCCACATCTGCCCGGGCGAGCCCTCGAACAGCCGGCCGCAGCCCATGACGAAGAGTGTGTCGCCCACGAAGGCGGCGTCTTCGTCGGGGAAGTAATAGACGATGTGGCCGCTGGTGTGGCCGGGGGTGTCGTAAACGAGGGCTTTGGCGTTGCCGAATTCCAGGGTTTCGCCTTCGCCGACCTGGAGGTCGATGCCGGGGATGCGCGCGGCGTCGGCGCTGGGGCCTACGATGATGCAGCCGGTGCGGTCCTTCAGCCACAGGTTGCCGCCGGCGTGGTCGGGGTGGTGGTGGGTGTTGAGGATGTGCGTCAGGCGCCAGCCCTTGCGCTTGAGTTCGCGGTGGATGACCTTGGCGTCGGGCGTGTCAATGGTGGCGGTCAGGCCAGACAGGCGCTCGTGGATCAGGAAGCCGTAGTTGTCCGACAGGCAGGGGAACTGGTGGATCTGGAGCAACGCCATCTTCGCGGATCCTAGGTCTCTCGCAGGCGGGGCCTGAGCTCGGCCAGGTTGCAGGGGCGGGTGCGGGTGTCGAGCTGCGCCTCGATGAGCTTGTCCCAGCCGGTGGCCACGGCGTTGCGCGAGCCGGGCAGGCAGAAAACGAAGGTGCCGTTGGCCAGCCCCGCCAGGCAGCGCGACTGCAGCGTGGAGGTGCCGATGTCCTCGTACGACAGCACCCGGAACATCTCGCCGAAGCCCTCGATCTGCTTGTCGAGCAGCGGCTCTACCGCCTCGGGCGTGCCGTCGCGCCCGGTCAGCCCGGTGCCGCCCGTCGTGATGACCGCGTCGACGCCCTCATCGGCGATCCACTGCGAAACCACCGCGCGTATGCGGTACCGGTGGTCCGGCTCCAGCAGCCGCTCGTGCAGCTTGTGGCCGGCGCTGCCGATGCGCTCCGCCAGCAGCGCACCCGAGTCGTCCGTCTCCAGCGTGCGGCTGTCCGAAATCGTCAGCACCGCGACATTCAACGGCAAAAATGTGTCTGTTTTCTCGCTCACTCGCTACGCGCTCCGGGCATACGGAGATTCTAAGTCAGGCGGGATCGCTGCGCGTGCTCCGGGTCGGTGTAGGCCATCTTCGCTTCCCGTAAGGTCAATTTAGAGATGGGTCTTGCACGAGTACGCCGTTCTCCCATTGTTCCTCGACAACGTTGCCGTTTGCGTTACGCACGGTCCACAGTCCGTGCCGTTTGGCGTCCGCATACTGCCCTCGCGCTACAGTGCCGTCCGGATCGGTCACGACCCATTCCCCGTACTCCGTTCCATCCGCAAACATGCCCTCGCGCACGGTGCCATCAGGCGACGTAATGACCCATTCACCATGCCTCTGGCCGTCCACATAAAAGCCCCTGTGCACGGTCCCGTCCGGGTGCCGATAGACCCATTCTCCGGTCTGCTTGTCTCCCGTAAACGGGCCTTTCCCATCGACGCCGCTGGCGTATCGAACAATCCAATTCCCGGTCCTTCTGCCATTCTCGTAGTTGCCTAGCTGAACCAGGCCGTTTGCGTATTGAAATGACCACGGTCCGTGCCGTCGTGTGCCTGAGTAGCGTCCTTGACCCACGGTTCCGTCTTGAAGGGTTTCGGTCCATCGCCCCTGCCTGGTGCCATTCGCATACTGCCCTTCGATTGTCGTTTCGTTGGTAAAGCGAAACTTCCATTTCCCGTGCATTTTTCCGTCCATGAAGGATCCTTCGGCTTCGGTTCCGTCTTCCCGCAGCAGCACGAAATCGCCATGCCGCTCGCTGGGCACGAACAAGCTTTCCTGCCAATCGCCCGGCGATTCGCCAGGCGCCCAGGCCTTGATCGAAACACCTTCCAAAAACAAGACCTCCCGGATATGGCCGTCAGCGTTGCGCTGCACCCAGCGCCCATGTCGCCTTCCCTGGACGTAAGGCCCTTCCTGCGTACTTCCGTCCGGCTGGCGCACAACCCAAGTTCCATATCTCTCGCCGTTCTCCATGTGCCCCGCTTCTTCCCCACCGCCAGGAAGAGGAACGACGTAGTGCCCGGTTCTGTTGTCTTCGACGGGAATGCGCTCAAGCACTTCACCATCGGGGCCGCGCATTTCCAGGGGACCGTAGGCTTTGCCCAACAAGTAGCGCTGCTTTAGCGTGGCTCCGTTGACGCGGCGGGAGAACCAGGTTCCGTGCTTCTGTCCGTCCAGGTAGGACAATTCCATAACCCACCCGTTGCTGTTGCGTGCTGTCCAGGATCCTTGCCTCAGGCCGCGTACCAATCGACCCTGCTCCCTGCTCCTGAAAACCCTCCCATTGGTCCGTCGTTTCTCGAGCCAGGATCCTGTTCCTTCTCCCAAGCCGCCGGAGCACTCTCCGGTCCAGGAAATTGTGGATCCAGGCTGCAACTCCTCGATCCACACGTAGCATCCCCGCTCGTTCGCGACCTCAATCCAGCAGTCAAGTCGCCTGCCGTCACCCGTGCAGATTTCCGCGGCGCTGAGGGACTCCGGTGGCGGCAGCGTACCGGCTTCCTTCCGCTGTGCATCAGGCTGAATTACGCCGAAGACTATGAGGAGAAGATAGATTCCCAACGCGCCCACGATGCCGAGGAGTATCCCCAACACAACTTTCCATTGTTTACTAACCGAGGTCACGGCCCACCACGCTGTTCGCCTGCCTTAATTGCTCTTATGCCATTTTCCCAGTGTTCCTCGAACGTATTGCCGTTTGCCTCGCGCACCAGCCACCTCCCGTGCCGTTTGCCTGCTGCATAAGGCCCTTTCATGACGGTACCGTCCGGATAGGATTCCGTCCATTCGCCATACTCCTGGTCGTCTGCAAACATGCCCTGCTGCACGGTTCCGTCAGGGAATTTCCGGGTCCATTCCCCGTGCCTTTTTCCTTCAACGAACGAACCCTCGTGGGCTTCACCGTTCGGATAGCGATAGATCCATACGCCATGCGCTTTCCGGCCGTGGTAGGGACCTGTCGCCACGAGCCCGTTGGCATAATTCGTGACCCATTCGCCACTCTTTCTGCCATTGCTGAAAGCGCCCTCTTGCACCATTCCGTTCGCGTATCGAAACTCCCACTCGCCGTGCCTCAGATTGCCCCGGTAAGGCCCTTGCCCTACGGTGCCGTCGACGTGGGTTTCGATCCAGTCTCCGGACCTGCTGTTGTCGACGTATAGTCCCCTGGCCACATTGCCGCCGGGTGAGCGGAAGGTCCATTCTCCGTGCATTTCCCCATCAACGATCAGCCCTTCCGCCTCCGTGCCGCCGGCCAGGCGAAGCACGAAGTCTCCGGTCAATTCGCGGCGGGGAAATGGCGTTTCCTTCAGTGGCTTATCCGACCCGCTCAAGCCCCAGGCCTTCAGTTCCAGGCTATCGACAAGAACCAATTCCTGCGGACGGGCGTCAGGGTCTTGACGACGCCATATACCGTGCTTGTCAGTATTGACAGGACCTTCATCGATCTTCGTCTTCGCGAAGGGGTTTGATTCCCTTGGTTCGCCATCGGGACCGCTCACGATCGGGTACCCGTAAGACTTGCCCAGCAGGTACCGCGTTTCACGCGTGTTCCCGTCCGCGTAGCGCGTAAGCCAGACTCCGTGCGGCAGCCCATCCAGATAGGACACGGTGTCCACTCTTCCGTCACGGAATCGCGCTTGCCAGTCGCCCTGTTTCCTGCCCCGCACCAACAACCCTTCTTCGATGCTCGGCCTCGAGAGCCAGCTGGCCATCAACAAGCGGACCCGCCGTCCCTCCAGCCACTTGCCCGTTCCCTCCGCCAGGCCCTCGGCACATTCGCCGAACCAAAGAACTTCGTGAAGCGGGCGATGCCATGCCAGCCAAACGTAACATCCCGGCTGGTTCATGACTTCTATCCAGCACCGATCCCCATAGTCATCCATCGCGCAAATGTTTGCCTTGCTGACTGTCTCTGGGAGCTGAAGCAAGCTCGGCTCCTTTCGCTGCACATCAGGTTGGATGGCGCCGACGGCTATCAGGAGTAGCGAGACTCCCAGGGCGCCAAGGACGACGAGCAATATCCCCAGCACAACTTTCCACATGTCTCGATTCTATGCTATCCGGACATGTGGCCCAGCCGGATTGTATAGGTATTACATATTGGTTATATTGAATTTTCTTCCATCGAATAGAACGCTCCATGCCAAGCAAAACGACAATTACGGTTCGGCTCAGCGGAGCATTGCGTGACTTCCTATCCGCCAATGTGGGGGAGAACGGTTCCTACGAGAACGTTAGCGAGTATGTGCGCGATCTGATCCGGCGGGACAAGGAGCGGTCGGAGCACGAGGCCTTCGAGCGGTTGAAGGCCGAATTGACCCGTGCCTTTGCTGCTCCGGAGAAATCCTTTCGTCCGCTTTCCGCTTCCAAAGTTATTGCCAGGAACAAGGAGTGTCCCAGCCCATGATTGTCGTGCGCGCCAAAGGATAGACTGCACTCCGCATCGACGAAATCTACCGATACTCCCGTGAGCGTTGGGGGCAGGTGGCGATGGCCGGCAAGTTAGATGGGGTTTGGGGTTCTTGGCCCTTTGGATGGACCGGGGGTCAATACAGCATTTTTCGCGTGCTGCTGGGCGGCTTTCTGCTGTCGCATTTCGTGCAGCTCTCGCTCTGGGCCTGGGACTTGCCGTCCGGGTTTGTGCTGGCCGTCACCTGCGTTGCGGCGGTCGCGTCGCTCTTGTTCATCGTCGGGCTCGCCGACAAGTGGGCGGCGCTTTATCTCGGGTTCATTCTGGTTTACCTGTACGGCCTGAATCCTGCGCTTCCCAAGGCGAGCGTCGCCCCTCTGGTTTGGATGCTGCTGGCGCACCTGCTCATGCGCAGGGCGCCATATGGCTCCCTGGCGGCGCGAGGACGACCGGATCCGGGCGCGGGCTGGCGTTTCCCGGTAGCACTCGTTCTCGGCACCTGGTTGCTTTTGGCATGGAGCTATCTCCTGGCAGGCCAATCCCTGACATTCGGTCCGCAGACGGTAGCGGGAGTTTTCCTGCCGGATGTGTTTCCCGATCCGTACTTGCGAGACTACGTTCCCCCGGATTTTCTGGGCCTGCTGCCGCCATTTTTGGTCGAGGCGCTTGAGTTGAAGGCCATGTTGGTCGGCTACTTGTTCCCGCTATTCATGATGTTCGACCGGGTCCGCGTCTGGTTCTGGTGCGCGATCTTCGCAACTCAAATGTGTATCGCCTTTCTGGTTGATTTTGCCGGGGTGTCGATTGTCCTGTTGCTGCTTCACCTGTTCGCGTTCGACCCCGGTTGGATCAGAACCCGCAAGCCGCCCGAGCGAGCAACGCTGTTCTACGACGGAACCTGTGCCCTGTGCCATCGCCTCGCCCGATTCGTGCTGGCGGAGGACAAAGACGAGCGCATCACATTCTCGCCGCTGCAAAGCGAGTTCTTTCGTTCGGCGTTCACGGCAGAAGAGCGGGCCGGGCTTCCGGACAGCATTGTGCTCAAGAGCGACGTGGGCCTGCTGCTGGAGGGCGATGCCGCAATCCGGATATTGAAGATGCTGGGAGGAATGTGGCTGGTATTGGCGGTTCTTCTCGGCGCCTTCCCCAGGCGATGGAGAAACGCTGCCTACCGCTTTATCGGTAAGCGCCGCTACCGTCTCTTCGGCCGCACCGAAACCGCTTGCCCCATCGTGCCGCCCCGCCTGCAGTCGCGCTTCCGGGAAGAGTCCCCGGAAGCCGTCGAACGGTTTTCGCCGAGTGCCTGGAGGGGCTCCTTTCGGGACAAGGCCTAGTCGAGCAATTCTTCCAGCTTTTCGTCAAGCTTGTGTTGCCGCAGGTTGGCCGCGACGATTTTTCCGGTGCCCGAATCCACCAGGTAGTTCAATGGTATGCCCCGATTCTTGAGACTGTAGGCTTGCGCTACCTCCGTCTCATATCCCATGCCGATATCAATCCAGGGCATGTTTTCCTCGGCCGACGCTTCCTCCCAGTCCTCGCGTTCGTCGTCGAGCGTGAACGAGACGATCTCGAAGCCCTTGTCGCGGAAGCGGGCATAAGCTTGCTTCATGTGCGGAATCTCCACCCGGCAGGGGCCGCACCAGGACGCCCAGAACTCCACCAGGACCAGGCGGTTTATCGATTGCACATCGGCCAGTCGCACCTCCACGCCGTCAAGGGTCTCGCCGGTGAAGTCCACGATGCTGTCGCCCTCCTTCAGGGCATTGATCGTTATCACATTCGTGGCGGGGGCGAGCCGGTTGACGACCCACGGATCGTCCGGCGTCAGTTTGGCGAGGGAGTGCAACGCGTCGTTCATCCACGGTCCGACTATCCAGGATGCCTCGATTGCAAAACGCCTTGCCAGCGGGTCGGGGTGGGTGAGCGCAACCTTGGACATGCCCTCTTCCTGAAGCCGTATCGTCAACATGTTGGATTCGACCATGCGATCCCACAGGCGCCGCCTTGCTTGCTCCCGCGGGTCGTCCCCCGGCAGGACTTCGTCCCCGATTTTCGCCTGCGCCTGATCGTGATCCGCCCGCGCTTGTTCGGCGTCCGCCTGCGCCTTTATGTATTCCTTCGAAAGGCGCCAGGAGTTGAACACGGCATCGTTGTAATGGCCGCCTGTTATCTCCGAGTAATCGTGGCGGATCATCCGCAACTTGAGTTCGCCGGGCTCCATGATGAAATTGTTGCCCTGCTTGTTTGGCGTGAACGTATTGCCGTCGGCGGTCTTTGCGCCAATTACGGCGAAGGTGGCCACACGCGGCTGATCCACGGCGATTTCCAGGCGAAATGCGCCATCGGGACCAATCGGCGCCCAGGCGATGGCGCCGTAGGCTTCAATGGGCGGCTGTTCGTCCGGCTTTGCCGTACTTTGCCATTCTTCCCATCGGGCGGTGTCCCAGCCTCGCCTGCTGTCAAGTACCGCGAATTGGCCGTTGTCGTACGGCGCGGCCGTAGTGCCTTCGAGCACCATCACTGACGTTTCGTCGGCGTGTGCCGGCGATGCCGCCAGCAGTGCCAGGAAGAGGGTAATCATGAATGTTCGCATCTCGTTTCTCCGTTGATTCATTGGTTCATCGGGATTCATGCAGGCTAATGGAGGAATGCGGTCTCGACGAGCGCGCCGTTCTCCCAGAATTCCTCTATAACGGTTCCGTCCGATCTGCGCACGATCCAATCCCCGAATTTGCTTCCCTCCCAGTAGAAGCCGTCGCTTCCGGCGCCGTCCGGCAGCGTGGTGGTCCATTTTCCGTGCCGGATGCCGCCCAGCAGGGATGCTTTCTCGATCGTCCCGTCCGGATAACGGTAGATCCATTCGCCGTTCGGCCTGTCGCCACGGTATTCGCCTTCCACCACGCGCCCGTCGGCTTCCTTCATCATCCATTTGCCGTCACGAACGCCGCCCTCGTAGGCGCCTTCGTGCACCGCGCCGTCGTCGTACCGAACCACCCAGTCGCCGTGCTTGTATTGGCCCAGGTAGGCTCCCTGCGCGAAGCTCCTTCCGTGGTCGATCTCGACCCATTCGCCTGTCGGGCGGTTGTCCTGGTAAAGCCCGCTACGGACCGTGCCGCCGGGATCGCGGAAGGTCCATTCTCCCTGCATGACTCCGTCGGCGAATTGCCCTTCGGCTTCGGTGCCGTCAAAGTAGTGCTCGCCTGCGTCACTCCCGGCGGAAAGGTGCAGCAAGTAGCGTCCTGTCAGCCCGCCGTCGGGAAACGGCCGGTCAACCGGTTCTTCATTCGATTCGGCAGGACCCCAGGCGACGACTTTCCTGTTCTCGATAAACAGCTCCCTCCGTGCTTCTCCATCGGCGCCCGGCCCAGGCTCAAAGCCGTGCCGGTACCCGTCGCGGTACGGCCAATCCTCGTCGTAGCGCTGCTCCCACGGGGGGATGATTCTCTCTCCACCCAGTCTGTACCGGAACGGAACATCGCTTTGCCGTCCCAGGATGTAGGGAATTTCGACGAATTCTCCGTTCCTGTGGCCGACCCAGCGGATGCCGTGCCGATACCCGTACAAGTACGACTGCTCCGCCTCCCTGCCGCCCAGGTATCGGGAGTACCAGTCGCCCTGCCGCTTCCCCTTGACGAGCGTTCCCTCGTGCCTGCCGTCGAGCAGCGAGAAGACGAAAACGGTCAAATCGAGGTGCGATCGTGATTCCAGACCGTACTCTCCTTCCGCCAGGCCATCGGGGCATTCGCCGTACCAATAGAATTCCTGGTCCGGCGATTCCACATAGACCCATGTGAAACACCCCGGCCGGTTCACGACTTCCTTCCAGCAGTGGCGCCCGTAGCTGCGCTCGTGGCAAAGGTTTTTCTGGGTGATGCCTTCCGGGAGTGGAAGCGTTGCCGTTTCCCTCGGCAGAATCTCAAACCGGGCGATTCCCGTGTAACTCAGGATCAGCAGCACGATCAGCGCGCCGGCAAACGCCCAGAGCACGAGTTTCATCGAGCGTCACTCCTTATTCGAGCAGTTCTTCCAGTTTTTCATCGAGCTTGTGTTGGCGCAGGTCCTTGGAAATGATTTTTCCGGTGCTGGATTCCACCAGGTAGTTGTTCGGAACACCGAGGACATTGTAGGCCTTTGCGGCCTCGGCCTCGTATCCCATGCCGAGATCGAACCAGGGCAGATCTTCTTCGACGGAGGCTTCTTCCCAGTCCTCGCGCTCTTCGTCGACGGTAAACGATACGATCTCAAACCCCTTGTCGCGGAAACGTTCATAGGCCTGCTTCATGTGCGGTATTTCCACCCGGCAGGGGCCGCACCAGGAGGCCCAGAACTCAACCAGCAAATAGCGGCTGTCGGCGCGTATATCGGAAAGCGTTACTTCTTCGCCGCCAAGTGTCTCGGCCGTGAAGTCCAGGACGCTCTCGCCGACGCGCAATTGCCTGTTCTGTTCGGCATTCGCCGCGGCCGCTTCCATCGCGGCGAGGCGTCCAATGACCCAGGGATCCTCCGGCGCGATTTCCGCCAGCCTCTGTATCGCTTCGCCCATCCACGGACCGAACAGCCAGGTTGTCTGGATCGCATGCTTGACTACCTCGGGATCATCGTGGTTCAGCGCGACCTTTGCGAAGCCGTCCATCTCGATTTGCGTAAGCCGCCTGGAGGCCTCCGTGAGGTTGTCCACCCTGCGCCGCCTGGCTTCCTCGGTCTCGTCCTCCGCGGGAGTCAAGAACCGCTCGTAGTCGGCCTGCGCTTGCGTGTATTCCTCCGAAGTCCGCCATGAACTGTGAATGGCATCGTTGTAATAGCCGCCCGTCATGATCCAGTAATTGCCGCGTATGGTCCGCAGATTGAGCTTCCCCGGCTCCAGGACGAAGTTGTTGCCCGTCTTGACTGGTCCATAGGTCATTCCGTCAGGAGACTTCGCGTTGAAGATGGCGAAATAGACGCGGCGGGGACGGTCTACGGGTATTTCGAGACGAAACTTGTGGTCGGGACCGATCCGAGCTTTTCCAATGGCGCCCATAAACTCTTCCATGGGTGGTCGTTCTCCTTCCTTTGCAGTTTCCTGCCATTCCGTCAATTGGTCCCGGTTCCACGCCAGCGCCGGATCAAACACCATGAAGTCGCCGTTGTCGCGTCCCCCGGTCGCCGTACCTTCGAGCACCATGAGAGGAACGTCATCGGCGAGGACCGGCAAGGCAATCAGAGTCAGGAGGATCAGCTGGCAGAACCAGCCCGGAATATTGGTTTTGCGGTAGCCCATGGGTTGATCCTGCGAGGTTCGGAGACTTGCACTCACCCTACCACAGCGGATCGTCCGGAAGGGGGTGGGCGCGCGGGGCTTGGGCTGGTAGGGTACCGGGCCATGGATACGAGCAAGAGTGTGATGACGGACCTGCCCGATTTGCAGGCGTACTGGATGCCGTTTACGGCCAACCGGCAGTTCAAGAGCGACCCGCGTTTCGTGGTCGATGCCCAGGGCATGTATTACACGTCGCACGACGGGCAGCAGTTGCTCGACGGCGTTTCGGGTCTGTGGTGTTGCAACGCGGGACACTGCCATCCGCACATTGTGGCCGCGATCCAGGAGCAGGCGGCGAAGCTGGATTACTACACGGCGTTTCAGATGGGCTATCCGCGCACCTTCGAGCTGGCCAACCGGCTGGCCGGGATGGCGCCGGAGGGGCTGACCAGCGTGTTCTTCACCAATTCCGGCTCGGAGTCGGTCGATACGGCGCTGAAGATCGCGCTCGCCTGGCACCGCGTGCGCGGCGAGGGGCAGCGGGTGCGGCTGATCGGGCGTCAGAAGGGCTACCACGGCGTGGGTTTCGGCGGCATTTCGGTGGGCGGCATCTCGTCGAATCGCAAGCTGTTCGGGGCGCTGCTGGCGGGCGTGGATCATCTCAGGCACACGCAGGACCTCGAGCACCAGGCCTTCAGCCGCGGCCAGCCCGAGTGGGGCGCCCACCTGGCGGACGAATTGGAGGAGATCGTGGCGCTGCACGACGCCTCGACCATCGCCGCGGTGATCGTGGAGGCGATCGCCTGTTCGGGCGGCGTGCTGGTCCCGCCGAAGGGCTACCTGGAAAGGATTCGCGAGATTTGCGACGAGCACGGGCTGCTGCTGATCTTCGACGAGGTCATCACGGGATTCGGACGCACCGGAGAGGCGTTCGCTTCGCAGACGTTCGGCGTGACGCCCGACATCATCACGCTGGCGAAGGGCCTGACCAGCGGAGCGGTGCCGATGGGCGCGGTGCTGGCGCGCCGCGAAATCTACGAAGACTTCATGCAGGGCCCCGAGCAACTCATCGAGTTCGCGCACGGCTACACGTATTCGGGCCATCCGTTGGCGGTGGCGGCCGCGCACGCGTCACTGGACGTGTACCAGGACCAGGGCCTGTTCGAGCGCGGCAAGGAAACCGGCAAGCTGCTGGGCGACGCGCTGCAGGCGCTGAAGGGCAAGCCCTACGTCATCGACATCCGCGACTTCGGGATGCTGGGCGCGGTGGAGCTGGAGCCGGTGCCGGACAAGCCCACGGCGCGCGCGCAGGAAGCGTTCCGGCTGTGCTTCGACAACGGCCTGCTGGTGCGCACCACCGGCGACACCATTGCGCTGTGCCCCGCGCTCGTCGCCGAAGAGTCGCACATCGCCGAACTCGTGGACAAACTCGCCCGGGTCCTCGACACCCTTTCGTAACCCCCGGGAGTGGGGGCATGTCCCCCACGGCGTCCCGCCGTCGCAATCCAGCTATTTTCGCACCGACACATACGCGAGCCGGCCTTTGCGTTCCGCCAATGCTCGCGGATAGTCTCGGGACGCACAACTGTTGTTCCATCTCCGATTAATCGGAATCCGAAACAACGGTTTCGCGTTGTTGGAAATCGTATCCAGGTCGTAGACGTCGTAAGCGGCGGTTCTTTGATCGCGGGAAAATGAACGGTGAATCAGGAGTTCGTTGGCGCTTATTCTGTGCCCGCTGACATTGCCTATACCAGGGGGCATGGTTGCGGGATTCAGGAAGTCGCCCAGGCGTTCGCACTGCTCTTTTTCCGATACTCGTGGGAAATCAAACACGATCTCCCCTGTGGCCCCGTTAACGACTAAGAGTCTCCAATCTTTCCGGTCCCACGTCTGCGGGAGGCCGGAAGGAATGGTAATCAGGGTAAGCCAGGCGCCGGAACTCCATACGCTGATGGTCCAGAAAGAGAAGTTGTGGGTGGTTACGAAGGACCAAACATCCCTTGAATTGCCCTCCGGCCAAACGTATTGCCGTTTCGCGATCCTAAATCTGGGCTCGTTCCGCTCAACCCTCTCGTCCTCGACGAAGTAGCCTTCTGTTGACGAAACCAGCACAGCCTCGTCCCGCCTGCTTTCCGTGTCCTCGATCCTGATTGTTCTCGGCGTGCCGCCGCCTGTCTTATAGAAGTAGTGAGTTCCCACGCCTCCCTCATCACCGGGGCACCCCGGGTCCAGATGCACTTCCGAGTAGTCCGGCGAGTAGGAGGCGCTGTAACAGAGTTCAAGCCCCCAGGACTTGAACGTGTTGCCGATGTCGTGGCGATACTCTTTTCCCTGGTCGAGGTTTCGGATCAGCAGTTCGAATGAGTCTTCAGTGACTGTCTCGACAGCGTAGAAGGACGAACCATCGGGAGCAATGCCCAGGCGAACTACATCGTGATGCTCGTATATGACTTGCCCATCCAGAAAGATCACGGCCGGTTCCGGTGGCATGGGGACGGTGCCTGCGGCATGTGAGAGAACGCCAAAGAAGCCTGCGATCAGGGAACCGTCCTCCCGACGCCCAAGTCTGTATCCGCTTGCGGGGAACGACAAATCGCCGCCATAGACCGGGCCGTCCCCATCCACTACCAGGAAACGCGCCACGTCGGACTCGATCAGCACAACCACCGCCGCATCCTGAGCTGCGTGCATGCGGCATTGCGGATTGTCGATTACCTCCTGCGGAGTCAATTCGCTTGCGGATGCCAGGAGCGGTTCGGCGGCTGACGTAGCGCCCGGTTGGCCTGCGGACACGCAAAGGGGGACAGCGAGGGCCAGGAAGAACGCCATGCAGGACCCGGGAAGGAGGGCGGCTTGCCCCCGCGGAGGTTGGGACGCGGCGAGGGTCAGGCCCCCGCCCAGGTCAGTCGGCGCGTTCAATGCGTTCTTGCACTTCCTTGCTTGGGGGCCGCGGCTGAGTCGCGCGCAGTTCGGCGGCGCCTGCTTCGTCCACTATGCCGGCTGCCAGGGCGAAGTCGATGTATTCGTCGACGTTTTGCGCGCCCAGTGCGACCGGGCGGTTCTCGCCCAGGACCGGCGGCGCGGGCGGACCGTCGTAGCCGCTCAACTGGTAGCCGGCGCTGTCCTCGGAGTGATAGGCGCCCAGTGTGGGGATGTTGTCCTTGTCCGGATACAGCACGGACACGGCGCCGCCGTATCCGGCGAACCGGCCCGCGTTGCGGTAGATGAACCAGACCGCGCCGTCGCGCGTGATCGTGGTCTTGAGGGAGTCGGAGCGCGTGGGGATGGGGTAGTGGGTGAACGTGTCGGCTTCCTGGTCGTACTTGGACAGGTAGTTGTCGTTGGCGGCCCAGATGTTGTCGTCTGGATCGGCTTCGGCGTTGTACGAGGCCGCATAGGGAACGTCCATCTTGCGGCGGAACACCTCGCCCGTTTCAGGATTCAGGCGATACAGGATGGCATTGTCGAAGGCGCGGTTTCCCCAGGTGGACGTCCAGATCATGCCCTTCGAATCGACGCCCAGCCGGCGTATCGACGTGGTGGCGTCGTCCTCGACCACCGGGTAGTGGCGGAACACTTCGGTTTCCGGGTCGAAGCGCGACACGCCGCCGTTGTGATAGTCGGAGAACCACACCTTGTCCTTGTGGTCGACGATGATCCCGTAGGGGCGGCTGCGCATCACCGGGACTTCCCAGTAAACGATCGAATCCGTGGCCCGGTCCCATTTCCCCAGCGCGCCGGCGGCGATCAGGGAGAGCCAGAGATTGCCCTTCGAGTCGAAGATCTGGGTATTGCTGCCCAGCATCGGATCGGGGGCCACCCAATGGTCCACCTTGCCGGTTGCGGGATCGAGCCGGCGCACGACGTCGCCCGAATACCAGACCGTCCCGTCGGTCTGGTCCACCACGATGCCGTGGCCGCCGCCGTGCCCTTCGAAGGCCGTTTGTTCGCCGGTGCGCGGGTCGAACCTGACGATGCAGCAGGCGGTGTAGGCGATCCAGACGTTGCCGTCCAGGTCGAAATCCACCTGGTGCGGCCAGGGCCAGACTTCGTATTCGTCGGATTCGCGGTAGATGTACTCGACGAACATCGCCTTCTTCAGCGCCTCGTAATCGAGCTCGGGTTCGCGCGTGAGTTGCACGACCACCGGCGGACGGTCCGCGGGGAAGGTCTCCGCAAGGTAGTCGACCAGGATGTCGCGGTCCTCCGGCGGCAGGAACTTCGGATCGAACAGCGACGCCTTGCCGGCGCGGCCGAACGCGGGAGCTTCGTACATCCGGTCCACGACGACTTCCCATGCCTGCCTGTCTTTCGGCGCGCGTGCGCCGGGATAGGCGCGCGAGAAGTCGTTGTAGGAAAAGAGTTGGATCGTGTGGCAGCCGTGGCAGGCACGCTCGAGAATGTCGCGCCCCGGCCCCGGCGGATAGACCTCGTCGTAGGGGAGAATCTCGGCATTGGGGTAGTGCATGCCGCCGGCGTAATCGACCACCGGGCCGACGCCCGTCAACGCGAAATCGAGTTCGACCGCATCGCCGGGGCCGATTTCAATATTGACCGTCTGGCTATCGAATCCTTCAAGCTGATCGACCGCGCGGCGTATCGTCACGTCGTAGCGGCCGGGGATCATTTTTACCGCCCGGTATTCGCCGTCCACGACGAACACGGTGTAGGCGAGGTCCTTGTCGGTGTTGTAGGCGTAGACGACCGGAAGCAATCCTTCGACGGTGCCCTGCACCGTTCCGGACAACTGCCCGAGGCCGTCGTCTTCGGCGGAGGGAGGCGCACCGGAATCCGACGGCTCTCCGGCGCAGCCAGCCATCAGCAGCAGGCACAGGCCTGCAATCGCCGCGCTTCTCATGTCTCTCCTCCCTTTCCCCGGCGGGGAATCAATTGTGCCAGCGGAAGATGCGGGCGACGTAGCCGGCGGGGAAGCGGGTGCGGTTGGCGGGGAGTTGGGCGAAGCCATCGGTCCGGGCCAGCGAGGCGAAGTCGCCGGAGGTGTTGGTTTGGCGGGGGCGCGCGAGCAGCCGGCCGTCCCGGTCGGTGGACAGGCGAACGGGAAGGAACCAGGTGAGGCTGGGCTTGAAGCTCACTTCATCGGAGAGCGTGGCGTGTTCCGGGGCGGCAGCCTGCGCACCCTGCGCCATTTTGAGCGCGGGGATGACGTAGCGGCGCAGGCACACGAGGCTGGAGACGGGGTTGCCGGGCAGGCCGAAGACGGGTTTCCCGGCGTGCATGCCGAACCACAGCGGGAAGCCGGGGCGCTGGCGGATGCGGTGCAATACCGGCCTTGCGCCGAGCTCGACCAGCACGCCGGGGACGTAGTCCTTCGCGCCCTTCGAGACGCCGCCGCTCAGGATCATCGCGTTGCTGTCGGACAGCGCCTTGCGGATGCGTTCCGCGAGCACGTCCGGATCGTCGGGCGAATGCGCGGCGGCGACTTTTCCGAAGCCGTGGCGCTTGAGCAGGGCCGACATGGCGGGGCCGTTGCTGGAGCGCACCTGCCAGCTTTCGGGGCGCGAGTCCAGGCCGACGAGCTCGTCGCCGGTGGACATCAGCGCGATGCGGGGATCGGGGCCGACGCGCGGTTGCGCCACGCCGTTGGCGCTCAGCAGCGCCATTTCGACGCCGCCGATGCGCTGGCCCTCCTTGAGAAGCAGGGCGCCGGCGCGGCGGTCCGATCCCCGCCTGTGAATGAACTGGCCGCGCTTCGGGCGGTAGTCGTCGTCGATGCGGGCTCCGCCGTTCGTTTCGCTGATCCTCTCGACGGGCACGACGGTGTCGGCGCCCTCGGGGAGGGGTGCGCCGGTGGCGATACGCCATGCGACGCCTGCTTTCGAAAGCGCGCCGGGAGCCTGGCCGGCGCTCTGCATTCCTTCAAGCGGAAATTCCCGCTGTCCGGAAGACCAGGAGCGCCAGACCAGGGCGATTCCGTCCATCGTGGCGCGGTCGTACGGGGGCAGGTCGCGTTCGGCGAGCACGTTCTGCCGAAGCACGCGGCCGGTCGCTGCGTCCAGCGCGACCTGCTCGGCCGGCCAAGCCTGAACCGTTTCCCGGATCAGCCGGTCGGCCTGCGCGACGGTGAGCTCGGTCTGCATGGGTCAGGGCAGATTGCGGGCCGCCATGGCCTTGCGGTAGATCGGCAGCAGGCGCCACAGGAAGAACAGGCCCAGCAGGCCGCTGATCGTGCCGACGATCGCCATCGAGTAATGCAGCATCAGGTCGTTGGCGAACACGAAGTCGGTGATCAGCGCCACCGATGTGCTTCCGAAGCCCATGCTGACGAGGGACACGATGAACAGGTATATCGCGCTGGTCTGGGCGCGCATGGACGGGGGCGTGAACAGTTGCAACGTCATTACCGCGGGAGGGAAGACCCAGCTCCCGAAGAACAGCAGCGGTGCGTACATGAGCAGCGAGTAGTTCGGATCGGGTATGAGCGAAGTGACGGCGGCCACCGGCACCAGCACGACGGTGGCGACTATGGAGGAGCGGATGGTTCCGCCGCGATCGCCTTTCCGGTGGAGGTGGTCGGCGTAGAGGCCTCCGACGACGGAGCCGACGCAGCCGAATGCTCCGACGATCAACCCCAGCCGGAGTCCCACGGTGGCTCGGGGCATTTCGTGGATCCGGATGAAGTACTCCGCGCCCCACACGAGGACCGCGTTGAACAGCAGCGAGATCATGCAGAAGGCGGCCACCAGGTTGCCGTAAACAGCAATGTTTTTCTTCAGGAAATGAAGCAGTTCCGGGACCGGAACACCGCCTTCCACGGCGCCTTGTCGTAGCGGCTCGCGGAACGTCAGGCACAGCAGGGCAACCACCAGGCCCGGCAGGCCGACGATGACCAGCGTCGCCCGCCATGCCGACAGTTCGCCGACCAACGGGAATTCCAGGGGCGGGCGCTGTTCCAGCGTGCCGACCAGCCAGCCGCCGAGTATCACGCTCAGCCCGTAGCCCAGGAACAGGCCCATCTGATAGGCGCCTATCGCGCGGCCGACCTTGTTGCGGGGAAAGAGGTCGGTGATCAGCGAGAAAGCCGCCGGCGCCAGCGCGGCCTCGCCCACGCCCACGCCCACCCTGGCCAGGAAGAGCTGCCCGAAATTGCGTGCCAGCCCGCAAAGCGCGGTCATGAGGCTCCACAAGGCGATTCCGGCGGCGACGATGTTGCGCCGGCTGGAGCGGTCGGCCAACCGGGCGATGGGGATGCCCACGGTGCAGTAAAACAGGGCGAAGGCGATGCCCTGCAGGAGGCTGAATTGCGTGTCGTTGAGGCCGAGGTCGGCCTTGATCGGCCCAACCATCAGGCCGATGATCCAGCGGTCGATCAGCGCGAAGGTGTAAGCGACGGTGAGCAGGGTCACCGCATACCACGCCCCCCATTTCTTCAGCCTGTCGATTGGCCTCGCCCTCCTGAAGCTCCGCGGCGTAGCTTACGCGATGGAAGGGCCTATTCGTGAAAGTGGAGGAGAACGCCGGGGGCCTGGATGGCGAGCGTGCGGGCATCCCGCTTGAAGGGCTTGCCGGCGGCGGCGAGTGTGTCGGCGGTCCGGTTCAGGCTGCGGGTGCGAAGGTGCAGGACGGTAAAGCCGCTTGCGTCGCCTTCGGCCTGCCTGATGTCCAGGCTTTCCGGCGCACCGGCACGGCCCAGCGGCTCGAACCGGCGCTCGGCATCACGCGTGTCCGCGGCGTGCAGCGTCATGCCGGTCAGTTCGCCCGCACCGTTGGGATGCGCGTTCATCTCCTGCCGGAACACGAGTTCCGGCGTCAGGTGCTGGACGTAGCCGCACAGCGCTTCCGGGAAGCTCTCCGGCGGCAGCGCCAGCCACTTGAAGCGCGCCGTCGCGCCGTCGGCATAGTGAAGCGCCCGGCTGGCCTCGCCCACCGGCGTGGGATCCTGTCCGGAGGCCACGGCCTGCTCGCGGACGGTGTCGATGTCCGCGGCGCGAAGGATCAGGATGCGGATGGCCGGATCGTCGCCCAGCCAGGCGCCCAGGTGGTGGTCCGGTCCGGGGCGCGTGACCTCGCTCAGTTCCACGTAGGTCGAGCCGAAGATGAAGTGCGCGCTTTGCTGATCGAGGCTTTTCTCCTGTCCGTCCGGCCCCGTGCCCATGAGCTCGACGGGGTCGGTGACCCTAAAACCCAATTCCCGGAACGCAGCGACCGTGCCGTGGATGTCCGGCCCCACCAGGCCGACGTGGTCGATATCCAGCGCGATACGGCTCACGGCACGCTCTCGGTTGCCAGTTCTTGTTCGCGCGCGTCCATTCCGCGGCGGTAGATGGCGAGCAGCCGCCAAAGCAGGATGATGCTGAGCAGACCGCTGAGCCCGGCGGTCAGGGCGATCGAGTAGTGCAGCATGTCGTCGTCGCGGAACACGAAATCCGTGATCAGCGCCACGGCGGTACCGCCGAAGCCGATTCCGGTTAAGTTCACGACGAACAGGTAGACGGCGGAGAACTGCGCGCGCATGGCCGGCGGCGTGAACAATTGCAAAGCGGTGGTGGCCGGCGCAAACACCCAGCTCGAGAAGAACAGCAGCGGCGCGCACAGCAGCAGCGACAGCCCGGCGTTCGGCATCAGCGTGGCGGCGGCGCCGAAGGGCAGCAGCACGACGGCTGCCAGCAGCGCCGAGCGGATCGCGCCGCCGTTGTCGCCGCGGCGCTTCAGGTGGTCGGCGTAGAGCCCGCCGCAAATGATGCCGCCGCCGCCGAAGAAGGTCACGATCAGGCCGATGTACCAGCCCGCATCGCCCCGGTCCATATCGTGAATGCGGATCAGGTACTCGGCGAACCAGGCCATCACCGCGTTGAACAGCAGCGTGAGCATGGAAAAGGAGATGAAATGCAGCGCGTAAAGGCTGAAATTGCTGCCGAAGAACCGCCCGACCTCGCCCAGCGGAACGCCGCCTTTCGCGGCCCCGAGGCGGGCCGGTTCGCGAAACGTAAAGCACAGCGCCGCGATTGCCAGGCCGGGAATGCCCAGAACGATGAGCGTCAGCCGCCACGGAGTCAGTTCGCCCACCACCGGCAGGGTCACCGTGTCCAGCGCGCCGATCAGTTCGGCCACCAGGATGAAGCTCAGACCGATGCCGATGAACACGCCGGACGAGTAGATGCCCAGGGCGCGGCCGAGTTTCTCGCGCGGGAACAGGTCGGCGATCATCGAGTAGGCGGCCGGCGACAGCGCCGCTTCTCCCACGCCCACGCCCACGCGGGCCATGAACATCGCGCCGAAAGTGCGCGCCAGGCCGCACAGCGCGGTCATCAGGCTCCACACGGCGATGCCGGCGGCGATGATGTTGCGCCGGCTGGCGCGATCGGCCAGCCAGGCGATGGGAATGCCCAGCAGCGTGTAGAAGATCGCGAAGGCAAAGCCGTGCAGCAGGCTGAACTGGGTGTCGCTGATGCCCAGCTCGGAGCGGATCGGCCCCACCATGAGGCCCAGCACCGAGCGGTCGATGAACGAGCAGATATAGGCGACCGTGAGGACGCCGACGACGTACCATCTCCTGCGGTTCATGGGTTGGTCACGGGGGAGGGCGAGACGCCCTCCCCCGTGGAGCAGGCGCCCTCATTCAGGGCGCCCGTAGCGAGCGCTTGTCGCCCTCGCTGATCAAAAGCCCATGTGCAGTTGCAGCGCCATGGAGCGGCCTTCGCCCGGGTAGCCCAGGGCCGCGCCGATGCCGGTGAGGTCCTTGCTGCGGTCGTTCAGCGACGTGAATCGCACCGAGTTCTGGTAATACTCCTCGTCCAGCAGGTTGCGCACGACGAACGCGACTTCCACGCCGTTCAGGAAGGTGATCCCGGCGCGAACATTGGCCAGCATGACGCTGTCCTGCCCCACCTCAGCTTCGTTGAACTGGCTGTGGAAAACCTCCGAGCGGTAGGCGATCTGGGCCATGGCCGAGAAAGTTCCGGGCCCGACGTCGGCGCTGTAGCTCAGCGTGGACGTGAGCGAGACTTCCGGCGCGTTGACCATGGCGTTGCCTGCCACGTCGAGCACCTGGGTGCCGTAGCGCGTCACAAACTTGTCGTATTCGGCGTTCAGCAGCATCGCGGACGAGTCCCAGGTGAACTGGTCGGACAGCACCGCGGAGACGTCCAGTTCGAGGCCCACCACCGTGGCTTCCGCGGCGTTTCTCACCCTGACCGTTCCTTCCGCGAAGGTCGAGACCTGCAGGTCGGTGTAGTCGTAGTAGAAGGCCGAGGCGTTGGCGATCGCCCTGCCGTCGGCCAGCGTGGACTTGCTGCCCACCTCCAGGCTCCACAGGTACTCGGGATCGAAGGCCGGGTCGCCGCTCAGGGAGTTGGTGCCGCCGGACTTGAACCCGCGCGTGAGCGTGCCGTAGATCATGATGTCGTCGCTGTAGTCGTACTTCAGTCCCAGTTTGGGCGTGAAGGCGTTCCAGTCGTCGGTGGTCATGCGCGGCGGGAAGCTGAACGAGAAGGCCCGTGGATCGCTGGCGCCGAACAGGCCGTCGAAGTTGCCGCCGGTAAGCCCGCGAAGGTTCCAGTCGTCCTTCTCCTCGCTGCTGTAGCGCACGCCCACGATGCCGTCGAGACGGTCGCTGAAATGCCAGGTCAATTCGCCGAAGCCGGCCCAGGCGGTGGTTTCGTTGGTGGCGAAGATGTTGAACGCGCCGCCGAAATTGATGGCCGGCAGGCCGAGGGCTTCCTCCTTGTCTTCGCCGAAGTAGTAGAGGCCCGCGATCCACTCGTAGTCGGGGCAGTCGCAGGCCAGGCGGAGTTCCTGGGAGCGCTGGTCGGTGTGGCGCTCGAAATGCGTCTGCGTCACGAATATCTCGGTGCCGTCGGTGTTGAAGCGGAAGCTGTCCTCGAAATGGCGGTAGCCGGTAATGGAGGTAAGGCTCAGGCCGGTGCCCAGGTCCGCCGTCACTTCGGCGGTAACGCCGCGGATCGTCCACTTCTGGAAGCTGTCCACTTCGTTGCGGGTCTGGTCGAAGTCCGGCAGCGCCTGGGCGCCTTCCGCCGCCGAGCGATGCAGGTCGCCGCGCGGGCGGATGGTGCGGTTGTCGCCGTCGAAGTCGGTGTAGTCGCCGATGATCTTGGCGTTGACCGTGTCGGAAACCGCGAAAGTCACTGTCGCACGGGCGGCCATGGTCTCGCCGCCGTCCACCTCGTCGCCGCCTCTGGGATCGAGGTCCTCGGTGAAGCCGCCGTCGCTGCCGTAGCGCACCGCCAGGCGGAAGCCGGCGTTATCGCCGATCGGGCCGCCGTAGGCCGCCTCGCCGTCGTAACGGTTGAAGTTGCCCAACTTGAGGTTCACATAGCCTTCGGGCTCGTCGCCGGGCGCGCGGTGGATGATGTTGATCACGCCGGCGGTGGCGTTTCGGCCGTAGAGCGTGCCCTGCGGACCGCGCAGCACCTCGACGCGCTCCACGTCGAGGAACTGGGTCAGGCCCATCTGGGCGCGGCCCTGATAGACGCCGTCCTGGTGCACGGCCACGGACGAGTCCTGGCCGATGCCGAACAGGTTGGTGCCCACGCCGCGGATATAGAGTTGCGCTTCGCCGCCGGCCCGGCTGAACACCAGCGAGGGCACATCGAGGCTCAGGTCCTCGATTTCGTCCAGGCCGCCGTTCTCAAGCAAGTCGCCGCTGACGGCGGTGATGGCCAGGGCCGTGTCCTGAATCGACGCCTCGCGTTTCTCCGCCGTGACGATGATTTCTTCGAGGACGTTTTCCTGTGCCGTCACGTTTGCCGCAACCATCATGCAGCCGACGGTAAGTGCGGCCAGCGATAGCCGCAGTAAACGATTTTTCATGCGAACTTCTCCTGTTGAAAGTTTTCTTGGGGAATCCGGCCGCTCCCTTAGCTGCCGGGGGCCGGGAATAATAACGGATTGCGTGTGCAATACCTAATTCCCGGGTCAGGTCGTTAGGGTGACGTTGCCGTGCCTGAGGAAGGCGGCGGAGACCTGGTCAAACACGACGCCCACGCGGATCACGCTGAAGTCGCGGAAGTCGATGATGGTGCTGGAGTGGCCGTGCGGGTTGGCGTATTTCGACAGCCCGTAGTCGAAATGCACGCTGGCCGCGTCGCGCACCGGCGCCTCGATGTCCTGGTAGCGGTATTTCGAGCCCTGCAGCGAGGTGTTGGCCGACGAGCCGAACACCGGCATGCCGCGCTCCCAGGACTGGCGCGCGATCTCGTTGTGAAACTGCCCCGCGTTGAGCAGCATGTCCAGGGTCTCGGCCTTGGTGGAGGACTGCATCACGAAGGGATCGACGCGGGCGAAGAACTCGTGTTCGACGCGAAACGGCGCGACGATGGAGAAGGGGATGTCCTCCTCGCGCACGATGGTCTCGGCCAGGTCGTGCTTCCAGTCGTCCATGACGTGGATTGCGCGGCTCATCGTGGTGTTGGCGAACAGTCCGCCCGGTTTCTCGTAGCTGCGCTTCTTGGCGGCGTATATGCGCCGGATTCCCGGCTCGGTGCAGGCGTTGATCGCGTATGCGACGTCCAGAGGCGCAATCGCCACTTCGCCGGCGGCGATAGTGTCGAGCAGCAGGGCCACGTCGGCCTGCAACTGCTTCCGCGGGACCGGGTCGGCGGTCGTACGTTCGTTGGGCATAGGCGTTGTAGTCTTCCTTTAGAGCGAATTTACTTGCAGAAGGGTGTAAGAAGAGCGTCAATTAGACGCATTTGGTGTAGTTCTTCGAGCATGGCGGCAATTTCGGCGCCGTCAAGGCCGTTGTCGCCGGCGGTCAGCGAATCGAACTTCGCGACCAGTTCGGCGCGGCCCATCGGGTTGGCGGGCGTGCCGAGGCTGTCGAGCACGTCCGAGCGGCGGGTATCGCCGTTGCGGTCCTTCAGTTCCAGCCAGCTTCCGAAGTGCGCCGGGAAGGCCGCCTGCATGTCCGGGTCCGCCACCGCGTCGACGCGATCGGCGATCGCCAGCGTGCGCCGGTCCTCCAGCGCCTCGCCCATGAAGCCGGCCACCGATGACGGCCCATAGTAGAGCGCCGCGCCCAGCGTGAACGGCAGGCTGTACTGCGCGGCCATCTCCGAAGTCGGCCGGCGCAGCATGTGCTGGGTGACCATGATGTCGGGCCCGCCCACGACGATCGATTCGATTTCTTCCGGGTTCATGCTGAATTCGTCCGTTACCTCGGCCAGCGCGTCCAGCGTGGAGTGGAACAGGCGGCAGCAGGGGTAGGGCTTGTAGCTGATGCGGTGGATCTCCGGGCCGTCGGGGTGCGCGTGGTTGAGCCGCTCGGGATCGGAATCGGCGCCGAAGTTGCTGATCAGGCCGTAGCGGCCCTCCAGCGCTTGTTCGGGGCCGGCGATGCCGAGCCCCGCGTGTTCGGCGGCCATGACGCCGTGCAGCGCCGCGTAGCCGCCGTGCAGGCGCTTGACGGTCGTGCCTTCCGGTTCCTGGCTGAACTGCATCGAGCCGCCTGCCATCGACAGCACCAGGCCCCAGCCGCGCGCCAGTTCCCTGGGCGAGAGGTTCAGCAGCAAGGCCGCGGCGGCGGCGGCGCCGAAGCCGACGAACAGGCTGGTGGGATGAAAGCCCAGTTCGATGGTCTCGGCCGCGTTGGTGGCCGCGCCCACGCGCCCGACCGCCTCGTAGCCGGCGTATATCGCGGCGGCCAGTCGCTCGCCGCTCAATCCGTGGTGGGCCGCAATCGCCAGGCTGGAGGCGATGACCGCCGCGCCCGGGTGGCTGACCGATTCGTCGTGGGTGTCGTCCAGTTCCAGGCCGTGGGCGGCGGTGGCGTTGACGAACGCCGCCAGGCCCGGTGCCAGGCGCGTTTGCGAAGCCAGCAGCGGCGCGTTGCCCGAGCCCGCGTGCGGCGCGGCCCACTCGTGCATGCGCCGGCCCCAGGCCAGCAGCGAACCGGCATAGCAGCAGCCGAGGTGGTCCAGGATCAGGTTCCGGATCTGCTTGAGGTCGCGCTCGCCAAGCGGCGCGTCGCCCACCGCCAGCAGTTCCTCGGCCAGCGCCAGGCTGCGCCCGTTCTCCGCCACGCTCATGCTGTCTCACCCGCATGTTTGCGTCGGAGGGCTTGGGTGGCGGCGAGGTCCGGCGCACCGGTTTCCGGGTCGATCACGACGCCGTACTGCTTGCGCGCCTCGTCGCTCGATAGCAGCCCGTCGAGCACGTTGTCGGCCACGCTGCGGGGATCGCGCTCAAGCGGGTCGCCGTAGCCGCCGCCGGACACCAGCGTGATCTCCAGCCGATCGCCGGCCTCGAAACGGGCGTGCGACACCTTGGCCGGCAGTTCCTGCTCGTCGGGAGTGCCCGGATTGACCTTCACCTGGCCGGGCAGTCCGTCGCCGCCGCCGAAGATACCCCGCGGCGGATCGCCGGAGCGGTTGTCGCCGGTGGAGCTGACCGCCGCGTCCTCGAGAAAGCGCCAGGTCTTGACCGCCCCCATGCCGCCGCGCCAGCGTCCGGGGGCCGGGGCTTCGTCGCGCAGTTCGTAGCGCTCGCACAGCATCGGCGCCGACAGCTCCATTTCCTCCAGCGGATTGTTGCGGGTATTGGCCATCAGCGTGTCCACGGTGTCGAGTCCGTCACGACCGTGCCGGCCGCCGTACGAGCCCTCGTTGATCTCGACGTTGATCTGGTATTTGCCCCGGTACGACTCGAACGAATACACGAAACAGGAAACGTTGGCGGCATTGCCCCCGGTGACGCGCTCCGGCAGCGCCTCGCTCAGCGCCGCCAGGACCTGGTCGGGAATGCGGTTGATCTGGGTGAAGCGCGCCTCGCAGCCGCGCGGGTAGATCGGGTTGAAGATGCTGCCCCTCGGGGCGTGGGCATAGACGGGGCGGAAAACGCCGTCGTTCTGCGGCACGCCCGCGCCCTCGGCGGTCTCGTCCAGCAGCAGGGCCCGCACCGCGAAGTTCACGGCCGGCAGCACGCTGCCTTCGAACGGGCAGTTGAAGCCGGTCGCGGTCTGCGGCGTGGAGCCGGTCAGGTCCACGCAGATGTCGCTGCCGCGCACCAGAACGCGCGTCGCGATCTTCAGCGGCTTGCCGAAATGCTTGCCGTCGTCCTCAAGCCAGGCGTCCGGCGCCGGGTATTCGCCGTCGGGCAGTTCCTCGATCCGGGCGCGCATCCGCCGCTCGGCGTAGTTCATCCACTGTTCGGCCGCGCTCATCACGCGGTCCAGGCCATGCTGCGCGACCAGTCCCGCGAAACGCTCTTCGCCCAGCCGGCAGCAGGCGATCATCGCCTCAAGGTCGCCGGCGTTGGCTTCGGGCGTGCGCACGTTGTCCATGATCAGCGACCAGAGGTCCTCGCTTCGTTCGCCGGCTGCGTGAAGCTTCACCGCGTCGAGGATCTGGCCCTCGGCGAAAAAGTCCGGCACGTCCACGGAGAACCCCGGGTCCGCGGCGCCGATGTCCACCATGTGGCCGGTGCAGCCGGCGAAACCGACGTGCACGCCGCCCACGAACAGCGGCAGCAGCACACCGTAATCGGGACTGTGCGAGGCGCCGTGATACGGATGGTTGTGAAGATAGATGTCGCCGGGCCGGTAACTCCCGCGGTGCTTGCGGTCGATGCCGCGCACGTAGGCGGGCAGCGAACCGCAGTGCATGGGTGTGGAGTCGCTCTCGCACAACTGCCGTCCGTCGAAGTCCAGCAGCGCCGCGCCGATGTCGCGCGACTCGCGCATCACGCTGGAATAGGCCATGCGCACCAGCAGTTCGGCCATCTCGTGGGCGATGGAGTGCAGGGCGCCGCCGATCACCTGCAGCGAGACGGGATCGACGTCGACGCGGTTCCAGCGGCGCTCGGCGTGCGCGCCCAGTCCGGTGCTGCGCGCCTGGTCGAGGCCGGGCCAGATTTCGGCGGCGTTCATGTCGCGGGGGTCAGGAGGAGGTTGGCATAGCGGTCAACGCGCGCCTGCCAGCCCGGAGGAATCGCGGTGGTGGTGTCGGGCTGCTCGACGATCGCGGGGCCTTCGATGCGGTGGCCCGGCTTGAGAGCGGAGCGGCGGTAGAACGACGTGGCCAGGGCTTCGCCGGCGCCGGGGAAGCGGCCCGGCGCGGTCAGCAACGGCTCGGCGTCTTTGGAAGCCGCCTCCGGGGCCTGAGCCGAAACAAGCGGCGTGCCGGGCACGTACGCGGACACGCCGAGGTTGACGACCCGCACCGGCATGTCCGGGTAGGCGCGCAGATAGGCGCGTTCGTGCTCGGCGTCGAAGCGCTCGCGCAGCGCCTCGGCCCACTCCGCATCGATGTCGCCGGGAGGCGTGTCCACCGCGAGTTCGTTGCCCTGGCCGGCGTAGCGGCACTCGGCCCAGAGTTTCAGGCGCACTTCGTCCGCGCCGAACCCGTCGCCGGCCAGCCGTTGGGTGGCTTCTTGCGTCATCTCATCGAACCGGCCGGACACGGCCGAGTAATCCAGGTCGTCCAAATCGCCCCAAAGCGTTGCCTTGAATTCATAGCGCACCTGCGCGCACAACAGCCCGCCGGCCGCGCCCACGCCGGGGTGCGGCGGGACCAGCACTTCGCCTATGGCCAGCGCTTGGGCCACCGGCGCGGCGAAGGCCCCGCCCGCGCCGCCATAGGCTACCAGCGTGAATTCGCGCGGGTCAAAGCCCTTGGACACGCTCGCCAGGCGCATCGCCTCGACCATGTTGTTGACCGCGATATCGAAGATGCCCCCGGCGGCGTCCTCCAGCGTCAGGCCCAGCGGCTCCGCGACCTGCCGGCGGATGGCGTCGCGGGCCCGGTCGGGCGCCAGCGTGGGGACGGCGTCGGCCAGGTGGTCGGCGCGGTACCAGCCGCTTACAAGCAGCGCGTCGGTAACGGTGGGCTGTTCGCCGCCCTTGCCGTAGCACGCCGGGCCGGGATCGGCGCCGGCGCTTTGCGGGCCCACGCGGAACATGCCCTCGGGGTCCAGCCAGGCGATCGAGCCGCCGCCGGCGCCCAGCGTCGCGATATCGACCATCGGCGTCATCACGTCGTAGTCGCCGACGCGGGTGTCAAGCAGGCTGCGCATGCGCATTTCGCCGTCGGGCGCCACGCCGATGTCCGCCGACGTGCCCCCCACGTCCAGCGTGATGACGTTCCTGCGCCCGATTTCGGCGCCGGCCTCGATGCCCGCGATCAGCGCGCCGACCGGTCCGGAAAGCAGGAGATTGACCGGCCGCCGCCAGGCTTCGGCGGGGGCGACCATACCGCCGCCGGAAGTCATCAGGCGCAGTTGCGCAGGCACGCCCGCCTCTTCGAGCGCGGTGGCGAAGCGGCGCACGTAGCGGCCGGTCACGGGGCCCACGTAGGCGTTCATCGCGGTGGTGGAGAAGCGTTCGTATTCGCGCACCAGCGGCGCGATCTCGTGACTGGCGGTGACGTAGGCCTCGGGGAACTCGCGCCGGGCGATTTCCGCGATGCGCCGCTCGTGTTCCGGGTTGAGGAAGGAGAAAAGGCAGCAGACCGCGATGGATTCGATGCCCTGGTCCCTGAGAAGAGCAACGGCTTCGAGCACGTCGTTCTCATTGAGCGGCACTTCGACTTCGCCGTCGGGCGCGCGGATCCGTTCTCGCACAGTCGTCCGCCAGCGCCGCGGCGCCAGCGGACGGCTCTGACGGGCGATTTCCTGGTAGTGCGAGAAGTTGTAGGGCCGGTCCTTGCGCCCGATGTGCAGGACGTCGCGGAAACCGCGGGTGGTGATCAGCCCGGTTCTTGCGCCCTTGCGTTCCAGCAGTGCATTGGTGGCCACGGTGGTGCCGTGACAGCAGAACTCGACGTCGGCGAAATCGAGGCTGGCCTTGCGCAGCAGTTCTTCGGCGCCCTGCATGGCGGCGCGGGCCGGGTCGTCCGGCGTGGAGGCGAGCTTGTGGGTGGCCAGCACCTGTCCGTCGCGGCCGGCGGCGATGAGGTCCGTGAAGGTCCCGCCGATGTCGATGCCGATACGCGCCAAGTTACCCGCGCCCCTTCGCGCGCCCAGAAAGACGGCGAATTTTCGCACACTGCGGGTCGTGTATGGTTCGTGCGGCCATGGGTGCGCTGACCGAATCTGTTCTCGATTTTCTTTGCGGCGACGCGCCCGCGAGTGCGCCGGAGGAAGCGCGGCGGATTGCGGTGACGGGGTTTATCGACTGTATTGGTGTGGCTTTGGCCGGGGCGGACCAGCCGGTGGTGCGCAACCTGCTGAGGTCCGACGGCGGAGGCGACCCGGAGGCGCGACTGCTGCTGAGCGGCAAACGCCTGCCGGCTTCGGCCGCGGCGCTGATCGGATCCGCCGCTGCCCACGCGCTCGATCTCGACGACTACGCATTCGCCAACCACACCAGCGCGGTACTTGTGCCGCCGATCCTGGCGGAAGCCGAGGTCGTGCAGGCGTCCGGCGCCCGAATGATTGAAGCCTACCTGGCCGGATTCGAAGTCTGGGGCGTCCTCGCGCGGCGCGAGCGGGACTACATGCAGGGGGCGGGGTGGCATCCGACCGGCGTCTACGGCCCGGTGGGAGCGGCGGCCGCGCTCAGCCGGCTGCGCGGCATGCCGCGCGCGGACACGCGCAACGCGCTGGGCCTCGCCGCCGCCGCCGGGGGCGGCGTGATGGACAACTTCGGGACCCAGGCCAAGCCCTACCAGGCCGCGCGCGCTGCCGAAGCCGGCGTCACCGCGGTGCGGCGGGCCTTGGCCGGCGTGGACGCGGGACCGGATGCGCTGGATGGGGTAGGGGGCTTCCTTGCGGTGATTTCACCGTCGGGGCGCGTGGACCGGGCCTCAGCCGCGTCGGAACTGGGGCAGGACTGGTACATGGCCGAACACGGGCTGAACATCAAGCGCTACCCGGTGGTGGGCGCGGCCCAGCGCTGCGTGGATGCGGCCCTGCAACTGCGCGCCGGGCATGGCCCGGACCCGGCGGCGATCGAGCGCGTAACCGCGCGCACCAGCGAGGCGCACTCGTCCGTCATGCAGTTCCGGCTGCCCGCGGACGCCATGCAGGCCAAGTTCAGTCTCGAGTTCGCGGTCGCCGCCCCGCTGATCTTCGGGCGGCTGGGCTTCGCGGAAATGCGCGACGATTGCGTGCGGCGCGACGACGTGCAGGCGCTGATGCGAAAGGTGGAGCGGGAGGAGGGTCCGGACGACGATCCGGTATACCCGGTGGGGGCGCGCCATGACACGGTCGGCGTTGTGCTTGACGACGGAACCGCTCTGGAAAGCAAGCCGGTCCATCGCTACCGGGGGCATGGACAGAACCCGCTTTCCCCGGACGAGCTGCGCGCCAAATTCATGGATTGCACGACTGTTACCGGCGCAGTTTCTGACGATCTGGCTGCAGATCTGTTTGATCGCTTATCGCGCCTGGATGAAATGGGCGGCGTCGGAGACCTTCCTGAATTACACGTTATATCAATGTAATAGTAACGATATCTTGAAAGACAGTTAATATCCGGATTACTCGCCGGCCAGCAAATTTTCCAGCATGGCTGCCGCGGCCAGCACCTGCATGTCGGCGAATCGTGCGCCCACGAACTGCACGCCCACGGGCAGGCCGGCCAGCCCGGTCAGGCCCGGAATCGTCACACACGGCAACTGCAGCGCCGTGAACAGCCGGTTAAACGTGGCTTCGCCGTTTCCGTCCCTGCGCGGGATCGCTTCACCCGGCACCGAAGCCGTCAGCCAGGCGTCGTAATCGGCCAGGCGTTTGTCGAACACGGGGCGCAGGCCGCCGATGCCATCATAGGCCTCGGCCATTGCCCGCGGCGTGATCCCGCGGTTGACTTCCACCTCCTCGATGATGTCTTCGTGCAGACTCTGCTTGCCGGCGCCGTACTCGGCCATAAGCGAGATCCGCGCCTCGCCGTGCATGATCACGTCCTGCCACTCGTTGAGGTTTTCCGCGCCCGGGACCTCGTCCACCTCCTCGACGGCATGGCCGGCTTCGGCGAGCTTTTCGGCGGCGGCCTCCACGGCCAAGCGGCTGGCCGGCTCGGCGTCGGACCAGTAAGGCGTGCGATAGAGCCCGATATTCAGGCGCCTCCCTGCTTCGGGCGCCTGCCATACGCCCAGGTTCAGGACTTCCCCGGTCCGCGCCAGCAACTCCGTGTCCTCGGCCATCCAGCCGACCGTATCGAGGCTGGGGGCATGCAGCCACAGTCCCTGCACCGGCACCCGGCCGTACGTGGGCTTGAAGCCGGCCACGCCGCAGAACGACGACGGCCGGATCACCGAACCGCCGGTCTGCGTTCCCAGCGCCATGGGCGCCATGCCGGTGGCCACGGCTGCGCCGGAACCGGCCGATGATCCGCCCGGGGTGCGTTTGGGGTCGTGCGGGTTGGCGGTGGGCGGGTCGCGCCCGATGCCGGCGAATTCGACCGTGTCCGCCTTGCCCAGCAGTACGCATCCGGCCTGGCGCAGCAGGCGCACGCAGGCGGCGTCCTGCTCGGCGCGGCGTCCCTCGTAGCGCGGCGAACCGCGCTGCGTGGGCAGGTCCACCGTATCGATCACGTCCTTGACCGCGAACGGCAAGCCGTGCAGCGCGCCGCGCGGCCCGCGCAGTTCGCGCTCGCGGTCCCGCGCCCGCGCCTCGCCCAGCGCCCGCTCCGCGTCGAAGGCCGCGAACGCCTGCACGTCATTCTCGCGGGCCTCGTAGCGCGCGATGCAACGCTCGACCGCCTGCTCGCTGGAGACTTCCCCGCGTGCCAGCCTCGCCCACAAACTCTGCGACCGAAAGCCGGAGTCCGGATTGCGATTCATGGATGTGGTCCGGCCATAGTCGGGTCCGACGCCTTGCCGCCGAACATTATGGCCGCTCCCCGGGCGGCGTCTCGCCGTCAGTGGTTTTCGTCGACGATGTGCAGGCTAATGCCCTGGTTGGCCAGTTGCCGGGCGATGTCGGGGGGAATTCCCGCGTCCGTTACCAGCGTGTCGATTCGGTCGAACCTGCAGATGATGTGCGAGCAGCGCTTGCCGAATTTCGACGAGTCCGACACCAGGATGATCTCGCTGGCCATGTTGCACATCCGGCGGTTCAGGCTGGCCTCCTGGGCGAAATGCGTGGTTACTCCAACCCCAATGTCGATGCCGTCGGCGCCGAGAACCAACTTGTCGAAATGCATGTGGCGCAGGCCTTCCTCGGCATGCTTGCCGAAGAAACTCAGCGACCGGGTGCGCAGTATTCCGCCCGTTACGAGGATTTCAATGTGCTGGGCCCGGGCCAGCGCCGACGCCACGTTCAGGCCGTTGGTGACGACCGTCAGGTCTCGATGGTCGAGCAGGCAAAGGGCCACCTCCTCGGTCGTCGTGCCGGAGTCCAGGGCTATGGTGTGGACGTCGTTGCCGATCAGGTCCGCTACGGCCCGCCCCAGGCGCCGCTTGACGGACAGGTTGTCCTTGTGCCGCTCCTGCATGGAAAGCTCCCGGGTCAGACGGTTGCTGGCGACGGCGCCGCCGCGCGCGCGCACGACCAGTCCCTTGCTGTTCAGCGCGTTCAGATCGTTGCGTATGGTGACTTGCGAAACATTGAGCATCCGGGCCAGTTCCTCCACCCCTACCTTGCCCTTGGACTCAGTCTGACGCACGATTTCGGAGCGCCTTTCGATCAGGCTCAACATGAATTCCCCCCGGCTCAATGTGAATTCCCCCCGGTTGAGGCGAAATCCTAATCACTCGCGCTGATTTTCACAACCGGCGCCTGCAGCCGCACCGAAGGTGTTGCCTGGCACGCGCGCGGCGCGCGCGATGGCTCGGTTCCGCCCGATCGCCGTAACGCTTGCGGTTACGATATCGCCCGAATCCGGTTCCGGTCCGCAACGATGGAGATCAGGGGAGAACAAAGCTTGGCGCACCCGCGCGAAACCGTGTGGGCGGCGCTGATCGATCCCGATGTGCTGGGCGCCTGCGTGCCCGGCTGCAAGTCCTTCGAGCGGATTTCCGAGGACAACTACCGCGCGTCCATGCAGGCCGATATCGGGCCGGTCAGCGCGGGATTCGCGGTCGAGATACGGATAGCCGATCCGGATCCGCCGCGCTCATACCGCCTGGAAGGCAATGCCAAGGCGGCCGTCGGCTTCGGCCGCGGCCAGGCCGACGTTCGCCTGGAGGAAGACGGCCGGGGCGGAACGAAACTCAGCTACGTTGCGAAACTGCAACTGGGGGGCAAACTGGCGCAGGTCGGATCGCGCCTGTTGTCGGGCATTACGCGAAAGATCGCGGCCAACTTTTTCGAGCGCTTCGCGCAGGTGCTGGAGGGCAAGCGGCCGGTCGGGGCGGCGCGGGCGAAACGGCCGGGAGTCTGGTTTCAGGTGGCCCTGGGCCGGGTCTTCCGGAACCGGGTATTGCGCTGGGCCGTTCCGGCCGTGCTGCTCGGCCTGGCGGCGCTTGCCGTTTTCCTGTTGTTGACTTCGTGATTGGCGTTATGATCGGAACCGGTGTGGTCGGAAGGCACGCCAGGGTCCGGCACTAGCCGGATGAGGGTAATCGCAAGTTAAGGAGGGGCGGGAATGGACGCTACGGTTTCGTTCACGCTGAACGGCAAGAATGTCAGCGCCGAAACGACCGGCGCGACGCTGCTGGTGGATCTGCTTCGCAACCATTTCGGACTGACCGGCGCTCACGTGGGCTGCGACACCAGCCAGTGCGGCGCCTGCGTGATTCACGTCGATGGCATTTCGGTCAAGAGTTGCACGATGCTGGCGGCGCAGGCCGACGGCCGCACGGTGCAGACCATCGAGGGCCTGGCCGCGAACGGCGAACTGCATCCCGTTCAGCAGGCGTTTCATGAGCATCACGCCCTGCAATGCGGGTTCTGCACGCCCGGCATGATCATGAGCGCGGTCGATCTGCTGCGCCGCAACCCGCGGCCCAGCGAAGTCGAAGTGCGCGACTGGCTGGAGGGCAACATGTGCCGTTGCACCGGCTATCACAACATCGTAAAGGCGGTGCGCGCGGCGGCGGTCGCAATGGGAGAGGAAGCATCATGAGCGGCGAACTGGGAATCGGCGTCTCGGCGCCACGCACCGAGGACCGGCGCTTCATCACCGGCAGGGGCCGGTATGTGGACGACATCAACCTGCGTTCGCAGCAGTACGCCTGGTTCGTTCGCTCGCCCCACCCGCACGCCGAGGTTCGGGGCGTGGACGCGGCGGACGCCCTGAAGATGCCGGGAGTAACGGCCGTGCTGACGGGCGCGGACATGCAGGCCGACGATATCGGATCGCTGCCTGTGGCCTGGGGCATAACCAGCAGGGACGGCTCGCCCGCCCACGAACCGGCGTATCCGGCGCTGGCCATAGACCGGGTGCGTTACGTGGGCAACCCGGTGGCGGTGGTCGTGGCCGAATCGCGAACCCAGGCCCGGGACGCGGCCGAGATGGTGAACGTGGACTACGAGGAACTGGAGTCCGTGTCCAGCGCGACGGCCGCGATGGAGGAAGGCGCTCCGCAGATCCATGAGGGCGCGCCCGGCAACATGTGTTTCGACTGGGAGTGGCTGCCCGCGGCCATGGCGCCGGACGCCAAGGGCAACACGGACAGGGCCTTCCAGGAGGCCGCGCACGTCGTATCGCTGGAACTGGTGAACAATCGCCTGGTCCCGAACGCGATGGAACCGCGCGCCAGCCTGGCGGACTTCAATCCGGCCACCGGCCAGCTCACGCTTTACACGACCAGCCAGAACCCGCACGTCAACCGACTGCTGCTGTGTACGGCAACGCTGAAGATGCCCGAGCACAAGGTGCGCGTGGTGGCGCCGGACGTCGGCGGCGGTTTCGGATCGAAGATCTATCACTATGCCGAGGAACTGACGGTTTGCTGGGCGTCGCGTCGGCTGGGGGTCCCGGTGAAGTGGACCGCCGAGCGCAGCGAGTCGTTCCTGGCCGACGCGCAGGGGCGCGATCACGTGACCCGCGTGGAACTGGCGCTGGACGCCGAGGCGCGGTTCACCGGCATGCGGGTGGACACCATCGCCAACCTGGGCGGATGGCTGTCGGCTTTCGGTCCGGCCATTCCCACCGTGTTCTATGCGCCGCTGCTGGCGGGTGTCTATAAGACGCCCAACATCTACGTGACCGTCAAGGGCGTGTTCACCAACACCACGCCCACCGACGCCTACCGGGGCGCGGGGCGGCCGGAGGCCTGCTACGCGGTGGAGCGGGCCGTGGACGAGGCTGCCGTGCAGATCGGCATGGATCCGGCCGAACTCCGCCGGCGCAATTTCATTCCGCCGGACGAGTTTCCCTACCAGTCGCCGGTGGGGCAGCTCTACGACTCCGGCGATTTCGAAGGCTGCCTGAACCTGGCCAGGGAACTGAACGCCTACGAGAGATTCGACGAACGTCGCAGGGAGAGCCAGGCCAGGGGCAAGCTGCGCGGCCGCGGCATGTGCTTCTACATCGAAGCCTGCGGCGCCGCCCCGTCGCAGGCCGCCGGGCAACTGGGCGCGCGCGCCGGGCTCTATGAGGTCGCCACCGTCCGGGTGCATCCTTCCGGCAGCGTGCAAGTCCTGACCGGGTCTCACAGCCACGGCCAAAGCCACGAGACCACGTTCGCGCAGATCGTCGCCGAGCGTCTGGGCATCGATTTCGGCAACGTCGAAATCGTCCACGGCGATACCGGCGAAATCCCGTTCGGAATGGGCACCTACGGTTCCCGTTCCCTGGCCGTCGGCGGAACCGCCCTGTACAAGGCACTCGACAAGGTGGAGGAGAAGGGACGCAAGATCGCCGCGCATCTGCTCGAGGCGGAGGCGGCCGATATCGAGTTCACCGACGGCCAGTTCCGGGTGGCCGGTACCGATCGCGCGGTGTCCTTCGGGGATGTCGCGCTGTCGGCCTACGTGCCGCACAACTATCCGTTGCAGGAACTGGAGCCGGGACTGGAGGAGACCGCGTTCTTCGATCCGGAGAACTTCACCTTTCCGTCGGGCTGCTACATATGCGAGGTCGAAGTGGACCGGCACACGGGCGAAGTCGAGTTGTGCGATTTCGTTGCCGCCGACGACTTCGGCAACATCATCAATCCCATGGTGGTGGAAGGGCAGGTGCACGGCGGGCTGGCGCAGGGCATCGGGCAGGCGCTGCTGGAGCACTGCCTGTACACGCCCGAAGGCCAGTTGCTGAGCGGTTCGTACATGGATTACTGCATGCCGCGGGCGGACGATCTGCCGAATTTCGTCGTGGCCACGCGCTGCACGCCAACGCCGTTCAACCCGCTGGGGGTCAAGGGCTGCGGGGAGGCCGGCGCGATCGGCGCGCCGCCGGCGGTCATCAACGCCGTGCTCGATGCGCTGCGCCCGCTGGGCGTTACGCACATCGACATGCCGGCCACGCCGCAGGCCGTCTGGCAGGCGATTCAGGTCGCCCAGTCCGGCGAGTAGAGGAGGAAAGGGCAATGCGCGAATTCAATTACTACCGCGCCGGGTCGGTGCGCGACGCGGCCAAGCGCCTCGGTGCGAGCGGGAACGCGATGCTGCTGGCCGGCGGAATGACCCTGTTGCCGGCGCTCAAGCTGCGACTGAACGAACCCGCGGAACTGATCGACCTGGCCGGGATCGATGAACTCAGGGGCGTCAAGCTGACCCGCAAGGGGGCCCATATCGGCGCCACGACCACGCACGCGGAAGTCGCGGGCAACGTGGAATTGCGGGCCGCGGTTCCGGTCCTGCCGCATGCCGCCGAGTCGATCGGCGATCCGCAGGTGCGCAATCGCGGCACGCTGGGCGGTTCGCTGGCCAACAACGATCCGGCGGCCGACTATCCGGCGGTGGCCCTGGCGCTGGGCGCGACCATCTTCACCAACAAGCGCAAGATTTCCGCGGACGACTTCTTTACCGGGATGTTCGAGACGGCCCTGGGGCGCGGCGAGATGGTCACGCAGGTCCTGTTTCCGATACCGCAGCGGGCGGGCTACGCGAAATTCCCCAATCCGGCCACGCGCTACGCGTTGGTGGGCGTTTGCGTGGCGCAGTTCAAGACCGGCGTTCGGGTGGCCGTGACCGGCGCCGGCGCATCGGTGTACCGGCTGGCGGAATTCGAAGACGCGCTGGACTCCGACTTCTCCGAGCTTGCACTGGACGGGCTGACGGCTTCGGCGGCGAACCTGAACGATGACATGCACGCCGGCGCCGACTACCGCGCGCACCTGGTGGGCGTCATGGCCCGCCGCGCCGTCTCGACGGCCCTCGACTGACAGGTTTGACCGCCACACCGGACTCCGTGGAGCAGGTGCGCGGCCTGCTCGAGGGGCAGGACTACATCGCCGGCGACCGTCTGAGCACCGCCGTATTCCTGGCCCTCAGCCTCAAGCGCCCGCTGTTCCTGGAGGGGGAGGCCGGCGTCGGCAAGACCGAACTGGGCGTCGCGCTGGCCGCGGCGCTGGGGCGCCGGCTCATCCGCCTGCAATGCCACGAGGGCCTGGACCTGGCCGGCGCGGCCTACGAATGGAACCACGCCCGCCAGATCCTCGCCATTCGCCTGGCGGAGGCCGAGCAACGCGTGGACGAGATGTCCGAAGGCCTCTATTCCCGCGAATTCCTGATCGAACGTCCGCTGCTCAAGGCGCTGTCGCCACGTCCCGAGGGGCCGCCGGTGCTGCTGGTGGATGAACTGGACCGGGCCGACGAGCCGTTTGAGGCTTATCTGCTTGAGTTCCTATCCGATTTCCGGATGAGCATTCCGGAACTGGGGGAGGTGCGGGCGCCCGAGGCGCCGGTCGTCGTGCTGACTTCCAATCGCACCCGCGAGGTGCACGACGCGCTCAAGCGCCGCTGCCTCTACTGCTGGGTGGACTACCCGACGCAGGCTGCCGAGGCACGCATCCTCCAGGCCCGCGTGCCGGGACTGCCCGAGGTCCTGCGCGCAAAGGTAGTCGGGTTCGTCCAGGGCCTGCGCAGGGAAGGCCTGTTCAAGTCGCCGGGCGTATCGGAAACGCTGGACTGGGCGGAATCGCTGATGGCCATGGGCGCCCGCGAAGTGGACACGCAAGCCGTCTCGGAAACCCTCGGCGCCCTGCTGAAGTACCAGGAAGATCTGGAGCAGGTCGACGAGTCGGTTGTCGATCGCCTCCTTGCCGCCTCTGCCTGACCCTGGGGCGGAGGGCGTCCCGGGCCTCTCCGAGCGCATCGTCAGCTTCGTGCGCACGTTGCGCGCGGCGGGACTGCCGCTGGGCGTGGGCAGGAGCGCGCTGGCCCTCGAGGCCGCCAGGCGCGTCGACATCGGCAATCGCGCCGAGTTTTCCGCGGCGCTGCGCTCGGTCCTGACCGCAGGTCCCGCCGAGGGCGTGCTTTTCGACTGCGCCTTTGCGATGTTCTTCGGCAACGCCGCGGCCTTCGCGCGGCTCGGGGACCTGCAGGAGCTGGGACTGCGTTCCATGGGCGAGGCCAGGCCTCCGCCCGGCGCGCTGCGGATGCTGCGGGCCATGGACAGCGCGTCCAACCTGATCGCCGCCCCCGGCGCCGAGCGGGCCATTGCCGGAGCCGGCTATTCGCCGCAGGAGCGGCTTGCCTCCACGGACTTCGCGCAGATGACGCCGGAGGAACAAGCCCAGGCGCGCGAACTGCTGCGCCGCGGCGTGCTCTGCCCCAAGCGCATCGGCCGGCGCTACAAGGCCGCCGCGCACGGACCGCGGATCGACCTGCAGGCCACCCTGCGGGCGGGCCTCGCATCCGGCGGCGAGCTGGTGCGGCTGAAGCGCAAGGCGCGCCGCGCCGAACCGATGTCGCTGGTGCTGCTGTTCGACGTCTCGGGCTCGATGACCACCTATGCGCGCATGGCGATTCATTTCGCCCACGCGCTGTGCAGCGCCCGCCGAAACGTCGAAGCATTTGTTTTCGCCACCCGGCTGACCCGGGTGACCCGCGAACTGCGGGGGAGGGACGCGGACGTCGCGACCGGCGCGGCGCTCAAGGCCGCTCCCGACTGGGAGGGTGGCACCCGCATTGCCTCGGCCCTGGGCCAGTTCAACCGGCAATGGTCGCGCCGGGTGCTGGCCCGGCCCGGCATGGTGCTGCTGTTCAGCGACGGCCTGGAGCGGGCCTATGTGGAAAAACTGCGGTTCGAGGCGGCGCGCCTGCGCAGGTCCTGCAAGCGCCTGATCTGGCTGAACCCGCTCTTGGGCTACAAGGACTTCGAGCCCCGCGCGCGCGGCGTGCGGGCGCTGCTGCCCGCGGTGCACGAACATCGCCCGGGCCACAACGTCCACAGCCTGCTGGGGCTTGCCGACGCGTTAGAGTAGGGGGCGATGACGGACTTCTCGCTCGAATCGTTCATGGCCGGCGTGGTGCGGCGGAACCCGGGCGAGACGGAGTTCCACCAGGCGGTCCGGGAAGTCGCTGTCGACATCATTCCCTTCGAGGCGGAAAACCCGCTGTTCCGCGAGGCGCGGGTATTCGAGCGGCTCGCGGAGCCGGACCGGGTCGTTTCCTTCCGCGTGGTATGGGAAACCGACCGCCGCCGGATCCATATCAACCGCGGCTACCGCGTCCAGTGGAACAATGCGATCGGGCCCTACAAGGGCGGCCTGCGCTTCCATCCGTCGGTCAACCAGAGCATCCTGAAATTCCTCGCTTTCGAACAGACCTTCAAGAACAGCCTGACCGGCCTGCCCATCGGCGGCGCCAAGGGCGGCTCCGATTTCGACCCCAAGGGCCGCTCCGACGCCGAGATCATGCGGTTCTGCCAGGCTTTCATGACCGAGCTGCACCGGCACATCGGCCCCAACACCGACGTGCCGGCGGGCGACATCGGCGTCGGCGATCGGGAAATCGGTTACCTGTTCGGCCAGTACAAGCGCCTCCAGAACGCTTTCGAAGCCGTGCTTACCGGAAAGGCGCTGGAGTTCGGCGGCTCCTACATGCGCCCGGAAGCCACCGGTTACGGCGTGGTCTACATGATGGAAGAGATGCTGGCGCTGAAGAACGAGGAACTGAACGGCAGGACCTGCGTCGTATCGGGTTCGGGAAACGTGGCCCTGCATTGCTGCCAGCGGCTGATCCACATGGGCGCGAAGGTCGTTACGCTCTCCGACTCGTCCGGGTTCGTGCATGACCCGGCCGGTATCGACACGGACAAGTTCGCCTGGGTTTACGACCTGAAGCTGTCGCGGCGCGGCCGAATCGAGGAATACGCGAAGGAATTCGGCTGCGATTTCCATGCCGGGGAGCGCCCCTGGGCGGTGCCCTGCGACCTGGCCTTTCCCTGCGCCACGCAGAATGAGCTCGACGAGCCGGATGCACGCAGCCTGGTCGAAGGCGGGTGCCGCGCCGTCGCCGAGGGCGCGAACATGCCCAGCACGCCGGCAGCGATGAAATTCCTGGCGGAGGCCCGCGTGCCCCACATGCCGGGAAAGGCCGCCAACGCGGGCGGCGTCGCCGTTTCGGGACTGGAGATGAGCCAGAACAGCCAGCGGTTCAGCTGGTCCCGCGGAGAGGTGAACACGAAGCTGCACGACATCATTCGCCACATTCACGAACAGTGCGTTCGCCATGGCGAAGAGTCCGGCTTCATCAACTACTGCCGGGGCGCCAATATCGGCGGCTATACGAAGGTCGCCGAGGCCATGCTGGCCTACGGCGTCGTCTGAACGCCGTTGCTATCGAGGCTAATCAGCTCGCCAGGGTAACTCCCGAGTCTTCGAGCCGGCGAAAATCGGCTTCATTTGCGGTGGCAAGGACCGCGCCGTGAAACAGGGCCGCGGCCGCAATCATGCAATCCGGCAAAGACCCCCGGCGGCGGCCCGATTCGTTGAACAGGCGGGCTGCGATTGCGGCTTGCTCCTCCGTGAACTCGTGGCGCCGCTCCACGACTTCCGCAGCGAATTCCAGCTCATCCGGCGTGAGTGGCCCGCACAGCAGTTCGGCCCAGGCAACTGCGCTCATGCTCAATGGTTCGCCGGTTTCGACCCACCTCCGCAATCTCCGGTCTTCCTGCGACCCGCGGATAAGGGCGCGAATCAGGAAGCTGGTGTCCAACTGGATCATTGCGTTTTCGAAAGCACCCGCTTGCCGGTTTCGAGGCGCTCCACGTTCACTTCCTGCTCCCACCCCGATAGATCAACTCCCCGCTCCCTCACGGAGGATTGCAATCGGTCCAGCGCGTGCAGGGGGCCTGCTTTCTCCGGGTAAGCAGTGGACGCTGCCAGGCGAATGGCCCTTCGGAGTACTTCAGACTTGGAGACCTTCCATCGCTGCGCCAGCGATTCAAGCGCGCGGACTGAACCCACATCGAGGGTATAGGTTGACTTGATAGTTGGTATGGCCATACCAGCAGTATATGGCCATATGTCTGTTCGTCAAATTACGGATAGTCTGGACTTCGCATTCGGGCGCAAGGCGCCTTGTGCGCCCCCCGTGTTATCTTCGCGCCGGACGGGATGTCCGTCCGGGCAAGGTCTGTGAAATGGAGAATGAAGAGATGACCGCTGCGTCTTTTACATCCCTTGATACCAACGCTGTGCCCTGGGAGGACAACCCGGGAATTCCCGGATTCAAGCGCCGGCTGCTGGTTTTCGACGACGCCACCCGGTCCGAGGTCCGTATGGACTACGTGCCGCCCGGCGCCATACCGAGGGTGATCGAACTGCCGCACCGCCATTACCACAGGACCGTGACGGAACGGGCCTACGCGCTGGGCGGCGACTTTCCGCATTGGGAGTTTTCCTCGACCAGGGACCGCGAGGGCGAGATGATCGTGTTCCGTCGCCACCTGTTCATGGACCGGCCGCCGAAGAGCATTCACGGGCTCATGCCCGAGCCGCTGTCCGAAACCGGATGCGTGCTGCTGTACTGGAACACAGGCCCTGGCACCGGCGTGGCCGAACCGGACGCTCCGATGGAATCGGTTGAACTTTCCTTTGATGATAGCGCCGATGCCGACCGCACCGATTTTTCCGACGCCCGGCTGTTCGATACGGCGGAGGTCGCCTGGCAGGCGCATGACTCGGCGTCGGGCTGGAAGCGGAAGCCGTTGGCCGAGGCCGTAGAGAACTCCGGCGCGGTCAGACTTGTGCACGTTCCCGCCGACTGGAGCGGATCGCCCGAACCCGTGCAGGCGCCGGGTAAAGGACCGTCGCCCTGGCTGTTTGTGATTGCCGGCGACCTCTGCGTTCAACTAACGGAGAACGGGGCGCGGCGCGTTCTGGCGCTGCGGGAGGGAGCGTTCCTGATCTGGCGCGCCGGAACGGCGCTAAACGTGCCGGCCGAATCCGCCAGCGAGGGCGGATGCACAGTGCTCTGCGTCGGCCACGACCTATCCTGAGCCGAGGCAGGCGGCGTTCAGGTCGGCGCGCGTGGGGAGCGTTTCCGCGGGCTGGCCACCGATCGAGTCCACGGCCCGCGTGAACAGGTTGGGCAGCACGGCGTCGTCCCACTCGGGGCCGTCCTTCCCGGTGCGCAGGATCACCAGTTCCCGCGACGGGATCATGTAAAGCCGCTGGTCACCGGCGCCGTCGAGGAAGAACACGTCATCGGCCACGAACGGCTCCGAATGCACGTTCCCCATGAACTCGATGCTCGGGTCGTATTTGCGCAGGGGCTCATGGGACGTTCCCAGCCATAGCTGCATCCCGTAGTTTTTGTTGGCCGCCGAGGGCGTGGTCATTTCGTCCACCCAGCCGGCGGGAATGACCTGCTCGCCCGCGTAGCAGCCGTTCTGCATCAGCGCCTGGCCGATGAGCGCCCAGTCCTCGATCGCGGTCCACATGCAGCAGTCGGTGTGCACCATGCCGTCCTCGCGGTCCAGCAGCAGCCAGCCGTCGCGCAGCCCCAGCGGCTCCCAGAGCTTCTCGGACAGGTAGTCGGCGAAACGCATGTCGATCGCGCGCTCCACCACGATTCCGGCCACCTGGCTGTTGGGATTGGCGTGCGAGAACGCCGTTCCCGGGGGCGCGTAGATTCCCACGTCGAGGTTGGCGGTAACGATGTCGGTTCCCATCGTGCGCGCCAGGCGCGCCGAGCCCGGATAGAAGGCGAAGGTTTCCTCGAGGCCCCCGGCCATGTTCAGGAGATCGCGAACGGTGATGCCGCGGCGTTCGTCCGTGTCCCATTCCGGAAGAAAATCCGCAGCCGGCTGATCGACGGACTCCATGTGGCCGTCGGCGATGGCGTGGCCCACGAGTATCGAGGTCAGGACCTTGGTCAGCGAGTGGGTGCTGAATTCAGACTCGGGGGCCTGGTCGTTGAAATAACTGGCATGCGCCAGCCGTCCCTTGTAGAGCACCACCAGCGAATCGCTTCTTTGCTGCCCGGCCCATGAGGCGGCTTCCTCGTATATGGCCGGATCGATCGGGTTTTCACCCGCCGTCCAGGCCTCCAGCGGCACGAAGTCGCTGCCGGCCACCAATTCCTGCGGGTCATACCAGGCGCGTGCGGGGCTCATGGGATTGCCGGACAGCGAGATGACGTAACGCTTGGCGTAGATGCCGTACCAGCCGAGCCGCGAAGGCAGATAGACCAGCACGCCGATTACGGCAATGACGATCAGCGTCCACTTGCCGGTCTTGGCAAGTCCTCTGAGTATGCGCTTGAGCATGTTGTCTCCTTCTTGTTTCGGGGCCGCACGCTTACTCGGGCGCGGCTGTCTCCGCGTCGTCCGTCGGCCGGCCGGGAAGAATACCCCCGTAGAGTACCGCTCCGCCGTACATCGGCGATTGCCACAACTGTTCGGAGAAGCGCGGTATGGCCATGGCCGCCACCGGGAAGCACTGGACGAAGTAGTTCGGCCGTATCGGCAACCCCTGCAGGGCGTAGCAGAAGAAATCGCGGTCGTCGATGTGCCAGAAGCCGTCCACGCCCTCCATATTGGAACTGACCGAGCCGTCCTTGTTGTAGTAGGCGTCGAAGACGAATTCCTGCTCGTCGTCCACCCAGCGGTAACGGGTGGTGTTGTGCATCAGGTGGTTCCAGAAGCTCGGGAAGCGCTCGGCGGGCGATTCGCCCCTGGGCGTTTCGAGCGCGGCGATGTCGATTTCGGGGCGCGGCCAGTCGGCGCCGCCGGTTTCCATCATCATGAACGAGATCATCGGGAGGCGGTCCCGATCCGGCACCGGTTCGGGGATCAGCATCGTGTTGCCCGGCAGATAGTCGTCGGGGTTGGCAAGCCATTCATCCACGCGGTCCGGCGTCCAGGCGAATTCGGCCTCCCTGAGCGTTTCTGAATAGCTGAATTCCTCCCGGGTGCCGGCGGTCCGGCCGATAACCTCCCACAGATTGGGTCCGGCCAGGTGCAGGGCGTCCTCGGCGAGCGTGTGGCAGGCGCTGCAGCGCTGCTGAAAGGCCAGCCGGCCCCGCACGTAGTCGGCCCCGGCCAGCGCCTCGCGGGTCAGGCGCTCCTGCGCGCCGGCGGGCGAAGCCGGCAACTGCCATACGATGGCGGCAAGGGCGAATGCCGCTGCAGCGCGATAGATCATTTCATGTCGCTCCATATTTCCCGACCATGTATTGCACGGATGACGCAATCAGTTCCTCCAGAACCGAAAGGTCCACATCGTCGAGTTTGTTTATATACAGGCAGGACCTGCCCGTCTTGAATTTTCCCAGCCTGGCCATCAGCGCATCGTAGCGCGCGAACCCCGGCATGATGTAGATCGTAAGCGCATTCTTGCGCGGCGAAAATCCGGTGATGAGAAAGTCGCCTTCGCGGCCGCTTTCGTAGCGGTAGTGATACTCGCCGAATCCCACGATGCTCGGTCCCCACATCCTCGGCTCCCAGCCGGTGATCCGCTCCATCATGGCATTGATCGTTCGCGCGTCCTCCCGCCGGCGTTCGTTTTCAACGGCGTCCAGAAACGATCCGACTCCAGCGCCGGTTGGACGAGTCTTGTTCCGGTTGGCCGCCACCTGACCGCCCACGAAAACTACAGGATGCCGCGAATGACGGCGTTGGGGATGATGGCTTCGTCGAAGCCCTTGTCGCGCGGCGGCGGATAGCCCATGCGCAGCACGATGAGGTCGAGCTTGGGGCTGATCCAGACCCGCACCTTGCCGCCGCCGTCCAGGTAGAACAGGTCGTCGACGGCAAAGGGCTCCGAGTGATAGTTGGCGAAGTTCGGGGGCATGCTCGGGTAGTAGGGGCGCCGCTCCATGAACACCGTGTCGGTCCAGATCTGAAAACCGTAGTTCGGATTGGGTTCCGAGCCGGTGAGCATTTCGTCCACCCAGCCGTCCGGCAGCAGCTGCGTGCCGTCCGGCAGCTTGCCGTCGTTCATCAGCAGGTGCGCGACCCGCATCCAGTCGGCCGGCGCCGAAAGGAAGCAGCAATACGAGATGACGTTGCCCTCCAGGCCATCCAGGCGCATGGCGCCGCGCTGCGCGCCCAGCGGCCGCCAGAACTTCTCCCCGAGGTAGTGCGCGAAGTTCCTGCCGGTGGCCCGGTGGATGATCATGCCGGCGAGCTGCGTGTTGGGGTTGTTGTGGGCAAAGGTCGTGCCCGGTTCCTCAGCCAGCTCGAACGAAAGCACGGTACCGTAAATATCGCTCCCCTCCACCAGTTGCATGCTCTTGGCGTACGGCTGCGGGCCCTGGCCGCGCTGACCGAACGGCAGTTCCAGGCCGGTGGTGTTGTGGAGCACCTGGCGCACCGTGATCTGCCCGCGCGGATCGCCTTTCCACTCGTGGATGTAGTTCTCGACCGGATCGTCGAGGCTCCCGATGTCGCCATCGGCCAGCGCGAAGCCGGCGACGATTCCGTGCAGGGTCTTCACCCACGAATGGGAGCTGATCGGCGAGCTCTCGTGAAATCCTTCCATGAACTCCGCGTGACGGATCTTGCCCTTGTGATAGATCATGAAGGCCTGCGTTTCCCGCTCCATGGCGTAGCTCGAAGCGGCGGCGACGGCCTCGGGATCGATGGTGGGCGGCTCGTCCGGATCGGCGCCGGGAAAGAACGGCTGCGACACGCCCCCGTCCACCAGGATCATCGGGTTGTACCAGGTCTGGGGCTGGCGGAACGCGGTCTGGTCGGGCTGGTCGCGCCAGCGCCGCCAGAAGTGGAAGTCCTGCGCCTCCACTTCGTTGACCCAGTCCACCCGGGCCTGGATTTCCTCGGGCGTCATTTGCGTATTCGGCTGGTCCTGGGCGGCCGTCGCGCCCACCGCGATCAGCGTCACGGCGGCGAGCCAGAGTCTTGTCGTCATTGCCTTGCTCCCTTTCATCTCAGTCCCGCCAGCAACAGGTTGGGCAGACGCGAGTCGTCCCAGTCCATGGCCAGCGCGCCGGTGCGCACGATCACCATGTCGGCGCTCGGAATGATATAGACGCGCTGCCCGCCGAAGCCGTCGAAATAGGCCACGTCGCCGGCGGCGAACGGTTCCGAGTGGAACGCCCGCAGCGAAGCTTTTGAATTGTAGGCACGCTGCTCCATGTGCTCCGTGCCCAGCCAGGTCAGGAAACCGTAGTTCGGATTGTTGGGGCCGGGCGTGCGGACCGCCGCGATCCAGTCCTCCGGCACGACCTGGCGCCCGCTCGCGCGGCCGTTCTCGAGGTGCAGCAGGCCGAACCGCAGCCAGCCGCGGGCCGGAATGTCCAGGCAGCAGTAGCTTCGGGCCATGCCGCCCTCGGTGTCCATCTGCACCCAGCCGTCGCCCGCGCCCAACGGCTTCCAGAGCGCTTCGGACAGGTATTCCGCATACGGCCGGCCGGTGGCGTTTTCGATGACCAGGCCCAGCACCAGCGGATTGATGCTGTTGTATTCGAAACTTGTGGCCGGCGGCTCCACGGCCTGTTGCTCGAAAGTGATCGGACGCATGTCCTGGCCGATCAGCAGGCCCATCATCGATCCCAGGCTGCCGAAGGCGAAGGTCGGGAAATCGATTCCGCTGCTTTGCCAGAGCGCCTGGCGAATCGTGATTGCGGCTCGCTCGTCGTCGGCCCACTCGGGTAGATAACGGCTGATCGGGTCGTCCGCGGAGCCGATGTGCCCCTCGGCGATCGCAACGCCCACCAGCAGGGCGACCACCGACTTGTGCATGGACTGGGTTGAGGTCAGCGTGTTTTCGTCGGCGCCTTCGTAATAGTGCTCGAGCTGAATGCGGCCGCCGCGCCAGACGATCAGCGCGTCGGACCCGGTTTCGGCGCCGTAGGCCATGGCCGCCTGCAGGCTTTCGATGGACAAGGCGCGTTCGCCGAAAGAGGCCTGGGGAAGCGGCTGCTCCGGGGTTCCGGGGACCCGTTGCATATGACCGGGACGGTTTCCAGCGAACTGGCCGAATAACCGGATGGTTTCGGTCGGCTTTGCGACCAGGAAACCAAGCACGATCAGCAGCACCAGGCCAACCACGCCGCCCACCGCCCAGGCAATGGTCAATCCGAAGATGCGCAGCAATTTCTTCACGAACGGACCCGCAACCCCCAACAGAGCGCGTAATCATATCCGGGGAACGAAGGCATCTTGTCCTCTAGTTGCTGGTTGGCAGCGCGGCTCGGAATTCGGCGAGATTGAACGAACGCCTCTTTGGCAGCCGAATGCGCTTCGCTGCTGGGAGAGTAACAGGGAGCTTTACCTTAGGTATTACCGAATAAACATGCTATAAAGCGGGTCCCGCTTTAGGGGGAATTGGGGGAGTGGGTATGGCCGATGAAAGAAAGGGCAGCGCCCGGGACCGCGCCTATGCGGTTCTTTTTGGCGGCACGAGCAGGGCGGCCAGGATATTTGATACCGTTCTGTTCGCTGCGATTCTGTTGAGCGTTCTGACCGTAATAGTCGAATCCAGTCAGTCAGCCGATTCCCCTTGGACCGCCCGTCTACGCATTGTTGAGATTGCCTTTACGCTGATCTTCAGTATTGAGTACATTATCCGGCTCTGGTGCCATCCAAGAGCGCTGCGATTTGCCTTTAGCACGTTCGGGCTTATCGATTTCCTATCCATCGTTCCGACCTACCTCGCGCTTCTTTTCCCGGGCTTGCAAACGTTTGCCGCGTTGCGCGTGCTGCGGCTACTCCGCATCTTCCGCGTATTTCGCTTAAGTCGATTTGCGCGGGCGGGAAAGGTCATTGGCAACGCGCTAGCCGAGTCCCGCTACAGAATCGCCGCGTTCCTTGTTGGGGCAGTTCTTATTGCCGTAGTGGTCGGTTCTCTTATGTACATGATTGAAGGTCCGGAAAGTGGGTTCGCCCACATTCCCGCGGGCATCTACTGGGGCATTGCCACCCTGACAACGGTAGGGCATTCCGAACTAAACCCACTTACGCCAGCCGGTCAAGTGTTGGAATCCTTCGTCATGATTCTTGGCTACGGAATGCTTGCAATTCCGGTCAGCGTTATTACTTCGGAAATTGTGGCTGAACAGCGGGCTAGAGTGAAGATTCTTGAGGGCGAGGAATCCGAGCAGCTTGAGTACAAGTCCTCAGCTTTCTACGACTATAACAAGACGCAAATCCCGGAAACTCATCTCTTTGAGGGATCGGTTCTGAAGCCCGTTGCCGGCTTCCTCAACGCGAGAGGCGGATCGCTAATTATCGGCATGAGTGATGACGGCGAGGTGCTGGGCATACAAGAAGATCTTGAATTAAAGAACTGGAGCGTCGATAAATACGTCAGAACCCTGACAAGCAGAATTGAAAGCTCCATGGGCTCAGCCGCCGCAGCCTTGACGACTATCAGCCTCAAAAAGGTAGAAGGTCGGCACGTTTGCGTCCTGGATGTAGAGGCGGCGGCCAGCCCCACATTTGTGAAAAAATCGAAGTCGATGAAGGAAGGCGCGCTCTATGTTCGGATGAACAATTCAACCCGCGTCCTGGAAGGCAACGAGATTGTCAAATACACCGCCAGGCGCTGGGCATAGTTCAGCATCGCTCGCGAGCCCGGATTGATTGGTAGGGCGGAAGGTCTTCGTTTCAGTTTTTCGACAGTTCGCCACCGCCCATTGCGCCTTGTCGGGGTCTGCCGGGGCTAGAATCTGCCGACCAAGCGAATTCGCACGAGACGATGACCGCCCGTTCATACGCCAGCAACCCCGACGCACTGAGCGCCCTGGTCCGGCCCGACGCCGTGCATCGCGACCTGTACATATCCGAGGAACTCTACGAGCTGGAACTGGAACGCCTGTGGCGCAACACCTGGATCTACATGGGGCACGACAGCCAGGTGCCGAAGCCGGGCGATTTCTATACCGCGGACATCGCCGGTTCGCCGCTGGTGATGCTGCGGGGGCGCGACGACGAGGTGCGGGTGTTCCTCAATCGATGCGCGCACAAGGGCACCCGGGTGGTCAGCGCGGTGGAAGGGAATTGCGGGAGCACGCTCAGATGTCCGTACCACGGCTGGACCTATCGCCTGGACGGCAGCCTCAGGACGGTTCCGATGAAAGGCGGTTACCGGGGAACGGAGATCTCCGATTCGGCCCACTGGCAGGGGCTGACGCCGGTCCCCAATCAGCAAATCTACCGGGGCTTCGTGTTCGTGCGGCTCAGCAACGAGGGGCCGGATTTTCACGACTACTTCGGCGATTCCCTGAGTTCGATCGACAACATGGCCGACCGCTCGCCGGAGGGCCGGCTGGAGATCGCCGGCGGCGTGCTGCGCTACGACCACGACTGCAACTGGAAGATGTTCGTGGAGAATCTGAACGACGCGATGCACCCGATGGTGGCGCACCAGTCGTCGGCCGGCATCGCCAAGCGGCTCTGGGAGGAGGAGGGCGACGGCGGAGAGCCGCCGATGGTGGTTCAGCAGTTCGCGCCTTTCGTCAACGACTACGACTTCTTCGACAACATGGGCGTGAAGATTTACGAGAACGGCCACTCCTATACGGGCGTGAAATTCTCGATTCACTCGAAGTACTCGGCGGAGCCGGAGTACGAGCGGCGGATGATCGAAGCCTACGGCGAGAAACGCGCCCACGCGATCCTCGGCGAGAACCGGCACAACACGGTCTATTTTCCGAGCCTCACGATCAAGGGCGCGATCCAGGCGATCCGCGTCGCGCGTCCGCTGGCGTCCAACAGGACGGTGCTGGAAAGCTGGACGTTTCGCCTGGTCGGCGCGCCGGAGGAACTGCTCAAGCGCACGATGACGTATTCGCGGCTGATCAACGCGCCGACCTCGGTGGTCGGGCACGACGACCTGCACTGCTACAGCGAAATCCAGAAGGGACTGCACGCGCAGGGCAACGAATGGGTGAGCCTGCATCGGAACTACGATCCCGCCGAGCGGGACGGCATCGCGGGCATGTACAACGGCACGAGCGAAGTCTCGATGCGCGGCCAGTTCCGCGCCTGGCTCAAGTACATGCTTCCCCATGACTAGGAAGGGGCCCGGCGAGGGGGAGTTGGCGCGGTTCGTGTACCGGGAGGCGCGGCTGATCGACGAGAAGCGGCTGGACGAGTGGTACGAGTTGTTTGCCGAGGACGCGTTGTACTGGATGCCGCTGGTGCGCGGTCAGACGGATCCGCACAGTCACACGTCGCTGTTCTGCGAGGACAGGTTTCTGCTGAAGGTTCGCATCGAGCGGCTGAAGAACCCGCTGTCGCATTCGCAGCAGCAGCCGAGCTTTTGCCAGCACGTGCTGCAGCGCCCCGAGGTCGTCGAGCGGAACGACGATGCGGGCGAGTATGCGATGCGCACGCCCTTCGTCTATCTCGAGACGCGGCTGGATGAGCAGTTCGTACTCGGCGGCGTGGCGCACCACGATCTTCGCCTCGAGGATGATCGTCTGAAGATCGCGGTCAAGCGCATCGAATTGCTGAACCGCGACGCGGCGCTGCCTTCCATACAGCTTTTCCTGTGAGCGTCGCGGCTCCGTGCACCGTGGCGCGCGTGCTGGAGGACGCGGCGGCGCGGCACGGCGACAAGCCGTTTCTCCGAATTACGCGGGACACGGCCGAGCGGACGGGCATCGAGGCGGGCGACCTGAGTTATGCCGAGGCCTGGGACCGCACGCAGGCGCTGATCGGCGATTTCTCCGGGATCGCCGACGGCGGTCCGCAACGGGTGGCGCTGCTGCTGGAGAACCGCCCGGAGATGTTCCTGCACTGGCTGGCGCTGAACGCGCTGGGCATATCGGCGGCGCCGCTGAACCCGGCCTGGCGGTCGGCCGAGCTTGGTTATGCTCTGGCGCACAGCGAATCACGGCTCGTGATCGCTTTGCCGACACGGGTGGCCGAGCTGCGGGACGTCGTGAGGCAGGAAGGGCTGGACGTGCCGGTGCGGGCGCTCGGCGAGGACCTTCCGAAACTGCCGTCGCGGCCCGGGGGCGGGCAGCAGCCCGAGGACCCCGCCGACCGCGAGTGCGCCCTGCTGTACACGTCGGGGACCACGGGCAAGCCCAAGGGCTGCATGCTCAGCAACCGCTATTTCACGATGATCGGCGACTGGTACACGGCGCTGGGCGGCTTGTGCGCGCTGGACAGGGATGGAGATTGCGTGATCACGCCGCTGCCCATGCACCACATGAACGCAATGGCCTGCTCGACCATGGTCATGCTGGTCAACGGCGGCTGTATCGTGCCGCTGGACCGGTTCCACCCGCGGAGCTGGTGGCGGGAAGTCCGGGAATCCGGCGCGACCATCGTCCATTACCTGGGCGTGATGCCGGCGATCCTGCTCAAGCTGGAGGAGGACCCGGACGAGCGCCGCCACGGCGTGCGTTTCGGGTTCGGCGCCGGGGTCGGAAGCCGCCAGCATGTGCCGTTCGAGGAGCGCTTCGGGTTCCCGCTGGTGGAAGCCTGGGCGATGACCGAGACCGGCGCGAGTGCCGCGATGATCGCCAACCACGAGCCGCGCAAGCGCGGCACAGCCTGTTTCGGCCGGCCATTGCCGGCGGTGGACGCGCGCATCGTCGATGACCAGGCGAATGAGGTGCGGGTGGATCAGCCGGGCGAGTTGTGGGTGCGCCATGCCGGCGGCGATCCCCGGCTGGGCTTTTTCTCGGGCTATTTCAAGGACGCCGCGACGACCGAGGCCGCCTGGGAGGGCGGATGGTTCCACACCGGGGACATCGTGGCGCGCGACGCCGACGGCGACATGCACTTCGTCGACCGCAAGAGCAACATGATCCGGCGCAGCGGCGAGAACATCGCCGCCGTGGAGGTCGAAGGGGTGCTGGCCGAGCATGATGCCGTCGCCGAAGCGGGCGTCGTGGCGGCGCCCGACGAGATCCGCGGAGACGAGGTGTTCGCCTGCATCAGGCCGAAGGGCGGGAGCGCGGACTCCGGCGACGCGCAATTGCTGGCGGAAGAGCTGGTGCGCTACTGCCTCAAGCGGCTTGCCTATTTCAAGGCGCCCGGGTACGTCGCGTTCGTCGATGCCTTGCCCCACACCACGACGGAAAAGCTAGACCGGGCGGCGCTCAAGTCATTGGCCGCGGACTTGACGGATCGTGCCGACTGCCTGGACCTGCGCTCAATGAAAAAGTCTGCCCCATCGCGAGCGGCATGAGCCGGCAAGGCTACGAGGGCGTTGCGCTGGCCGCGCCGGTGACCGTTCCGTACCGGCGCTATTCGACGCGCGACGCGCACTGGTGGATCGCCCGGGCGCTGGCGGCGCTGCTGAAGGACACCGGTCTGAAAAAGGACGACATCGACGGCTTGGGCATATCCAGCTTTACACTCGGCCCGGACACCGCGGTGGGCCTGACCCAGCACCTCGGGATGTCCCTGCGCTGGCTGGACCACGTGCCCATGGGCGGCGCTTCCGGCGTCGTCTGTTTGAGGCGGGCGGCCCGCGCGGTGCAGTCCGGCGACGCGGAGATCGTTGCCTGCATCGCCGGCGACACCAATCACGTGGACACGTTCCGGCGCACGCTTTCCACCTTCAGCCGCTTCGCCCAGGACGCCGTCTATCCGTACGGATCGGGCGGCCCCAACGCCAGCTTCGCCTTCATCACCGACTGGTGGATGCGGCAGTTCGGCGTCGAGCGGGAGGACTTCGGCAAGTTGTGCGTGGCCCAGCGTCGCAATGCCATGGACAACCCTCTTGCATTGCTGCGCAAGCCGCTCGATCTTGACGATTACCTTGGAGCGCGGGTCATAGCCGAGCCGCTGCACCTGTTCGACTGCGTCATGCCCTGTGCCGGGGCGGACGGCTACCTCGTCATGACGGCGGAGCGCGCCGAAGCCCTGGGTCTGGACTCCGTGCGGCTGCTGGGCGCGATCGAACGGCACAACGCTTTTCCCGACGACCCGGTGCAGATGCGCGGGGGCTGGGAGCTGGACCGCGACGAACTCTGGGCGCAGGCGGGCGTGGGCCCGGGCGACATGGATTTCTTCCAGGCCTACGACGACTATCCGGTGATCACGCTGATGCAGATCGAGGAGCTGGGCTTCTGTCCCTCCGGCGAGGGCGCGGCATTCGTCCGCGCGCATGAATTCGCTTATGACGGCGACTGTCCGCTGAACACCTGCGGCGGCCAGTTGTCGATGGGCCAGGCCGGCGCCGCCGGCGGATTCCTTGGGCTCGTGGAGGCGTTGCGCCAACTCCTTCGCCGCCCGCTGGGGAAGCAGGTTGCCGACGCCACGCATGGCGCGGTCTCCGGTTTCGGCATGATCAACTACGACCGCGGCCTGTGCAGCGCCGCCGCCGTCCTTGCCCGCTCCTGAGCCATGCGCGCCCGGCCCCGCCTCAAGAACCCCATCCTGCGCACGCGGCAGCCGCTGACGCCGCCGATGCCGCGCAGCCGCACGGCGCTGGGCCTGACGGCGCAGGCAGCGGAAGGGCGCTTTTCGCTGCAGCGTTGCGAGTCCTGCGGCCAGGTGCAGTACCCGCCGGCGGACAGTTGTCGCCGCTGCCTGTCCGAAGATTTGCTCTGGACGCCGATGTCGGGCCGCGGCGAGCTGCTCGCGCACACGACCCTGCACCACAGCAACGATCCTTTCTATCGCGAGCGCCTGCCCTGGCGGCTGGGATTGACCCGGCTCGAGGAAGGGCCGGTGGTCGTCGCACACCTGCACCGCGATTGCCCGCCGCCGCCCGCCGCCGTGCGCGTTACGGCTAAACTGGACAAGGCGGGCCGAGGCGTGCTGGTGGCGCTCCCCGCGGACGAGTTGGGAGACATGAGCACGGATCCACGTCACGGGGAATTCTCCTGCGACCCCGAACACCGCAAGGTGCTGGTGACCGACGGCAAGAGCCGGGTCGGCCAGGCACTGGTCCGGGAGCTTGCGGCGGCCGGCGCGGCCGTCATCTGGGTGGGCCAGGCCGAGCCGTGGAAGAAATACGCGGGCCAGGACGCCATCGAGAAGCTGGATCAGGTCACCGTCATACCGCTGGACCTGACCGACGAACGCGGCGTCAAGCGCATCGGCGCGGAGATCGGCGGGCGGGTGGACATTCTCATCAACAACGCCGAGGTGCACCGGACCCAGGGCATTGCCGGCAGCGGCGGGGCGGAACTGGCCCGGCGGGAAATGGAGGTCAACTACCTGGGGCTCCTGCGCCTGGCCCAGGCTTTCGGCCCGGCCATGCGCGCGCGCGGCGCCGACGGCGGCGCGTCGGCCACGGCCTGGGTGAACGTGCTGAGCGTTTACGCGCTGAGCAACTATCCGCCGCAGGGCACGTATTCGGCTTCGAAGGCCGCGGCGCTGTCGCTGTCGCAATGCCTGCGCGCGGAGATGCAGGACGCCGGAATCCGGGTCGTGAACGTATTTCCCGGCCCCATCGACGAGGAATGGAACCAGCCCCTGCCGCCGCCCAAGCTGGCGCCGGAACGGCTGGCGAGGGACATCGTCCAGGGATTGCGCGACGGCGTCGAGGACCTGTTTCCCGGGGACGTGGCGAAGGAATGGCTGGAGCGATGGAAGGACAACCCCAAGGTGCTGGAACGCGAACTGGCGCTGGAGTCGCAGACGGCATGAGCGGGGAGCGGGTCTGGCTGACGGGCGCGAGCTCGGGCATCGGCGCCCGTCTCGTGGACATTCTGGTGGAACAGGGCAGCGAGGTGATCTGCTTCTCGCGCCGGCCCGCCGCGACCGATTCCGCCGCAGTGAAATCCATTGCGGTCGATCTGTCCGATCCGGAAGCGACCCGGCAGGCCTTCGAGGAAGCCGCCGGGAGCGTTCCGGCCAATCGCCTGGTGCACAACGCGGGCGTGATCCGCGAAAGGCCGTTGTCGGAAGTCACGCAGGAAGACATGGACGCGCTGGCGCGCCTGCACATGGGGGCCGCCGTGGCGATGGTGCAGGCGAATCTCGACTGCATGCGCGAGGCCGGCTGGGGCCGCATCGTGCTGATGTCCAGCCGCGCGGTCGTGGGGCTGGCCAAACGCACCGCCTACGCGTCCACCAAGGCCGGCATGCTGGGCCTGGCGCGCACCTGGGCGCTGGAACTGGCCCCGCTGAAGGTGACCGCCAACGTCATCCTGCCGGGCCCGATCGCCGAGACCGAAATGTTCGACGATGTCGTGCCTCCCGGTAGCGAACGCGCCGGCAAGCTGGCTTCCTCCATTCCGATCGGGCGCCTGGGCCGGCCCGATGACGTCGCCCGCGCCGCCCTGTTCTTCCTCGACCGCGGCAACGGCTTCGTGACCGGCCAGGCGCTCTACGTTTGCGGCGGCACCTCCGTGGGTTCACTGACGCTGTGACCGAACTGCTCCAGGACCTGCTGGCGGGAATCGCCGCGGACAAGCTCAAGGTTGTCGACCTGACGCACACGCTGGGCCCGTCCTTCCCCCAGCTCAGCCTTCCGCCGGAAATGGGCCAGGCGCTGCCATACCGAAGCGAGGAGATTTCCCGCTACGACGGCCGCGGCCCCGCCTGGTACTGGAACAACTTCACGCTCTGCGAGCACACCGGAACACACTTCGATGCGCCTATCCACTGGGTTTCCGGGCGCGAGCTGCCGAACAACTCGGTCGATACGATTCCGCCCGAGCACATGATCGCGCCGGCCTGCGTAATCGACTGCACCGAGGATACCGAGCGCGACGCCGACTTTCTGCTGACCCGCGAGCGCCTGGAGGTATGGGAGGCCGAGCATGGCCGGATCCCGGCCGGCTCATGGGTGCTGATGCATACCGGCTGGGCGCGCCGGGTGAACGATCCGGTGGCGTTTCAGAATTTCGACGAGATCGGCCAGCATACGCCGGGTCCGGACGTGGATTGCGTGCGCTTTCTGGTGGACGAGCGCGACGTGCTGGGTTTCGGCACCGAGACTATCGGCACCGACAGCGGCCAGGCGCAGCGCCTGAACCCGCCTTTCCCGTGCCACTACTACATGCACGGCGCCGGCAAGTACGGCTTGCAGTGCCTGAACAACCTGGACCGGCTGCCGCCCACCGGCGCGGTCCTGTTCACGGCGCCGCTCAAGCTGGAGGAAGGCTCCGGCAGCCCCCTGCGCGTCCTCGCCCTCACTCCCGCTCCCGCATAAGGCGCGGCTTGCGCCGCCAGTTCGACCTCAGGAGAAAACCCTGTCCATGCGCATTCAATTCTCAAGCGGACTCATTTTCGTTGCGCTTCTTGCGGCGCCCCTATACGCACCGGCCCAGGTGGAAATCATCGAGCCCGAAGACCGCTCGCCGGGCATCGTCAAAATAGCCCGGGGCGCCACCGAATGCCGGGAGCCGTCCAGGGACAACGCCCGCTACGCCACCGAATACTGGACCATGTACATCCATGCGGACGGCAGCCGCTACATGCACGTGGTGTCCGACAACATGCGTTTCGGCCAGGCGCGCCACGCGATGGTCTGGGTCGATCCGAAGGGCGACACGCGGGAGGCTTTTCTCAATACCTGGACCAGGAATGGCGTCATCGGTTCGGCCTATGCCGTGAAGCGGGAAGACAGCGTGGACGTGGCGGCCTCCGATCTCCGGTTCGAGCGGGCCGGCGAAGGCATGATCCGGGAAGAAGTGAAGGCTCTCGCCCGGCTGGATTCCATCGGAGTCGGTCCGGCCTCGGCCGACGGGCTTCATTTCCTCCACTACGACTTCGACGCACCGGGCAAGCAGCCTCACGGCATCTACTGGATGGGAGGCACCCTGCACGGCACGATGGTCGGCGTAATCGCCCTGTCTCAATACACGTATCTCGGCGAGGAGGAGATCACCATTGCCGACGGCAAGACTTTCAAGGCGGACAAGTTCGAGATGGTCAGCGGCACAAAGGTGTGGCTGACGAAGGAGGATCGTATCCTGCTGCGCATGGATCTCGTATTCGGCGCGGCCTACGGCTCGATCTTCGAGACGGTCAGCCTGGACATCACCGAGGTGGGGTCCTGAGCGGCCGGGCCGCCGTGGTTACGCGGCGCGATGCCACGGCGTTGATCGCCGCCATGGGCCTGGGGCCCGCGGTTCTGCCCTGGAGGGAGGCCGGTGCCGGCGAACATGCGCGGGATTTGCCGACGGACCCGGTCGAACAGAACGCCGCCAGGGTGCGCATCCTGGGACGCACCGACGAAGGGGAGAGTTACTGGCAGGGGGCCAGCCGCATATACGCGCTGACGCCCGACGGCGTGACGCCCTTGCTTGAAAGCCGCGGCGGCGAGAGGTCCTGGTGGCGGCCCGACGGGCAGGGGATCTACCGCCGCTACCCGTCGTCCATCAATTTCTTTATCGACCCCGAAACCGGCGCTTTCATCGACGCGTTCGAGAATCCGCTGACCGGCCGGACGGTCCGGCTCGAGCCGGCCCTGCAGCGGCGCCAGGACGGCGAGGTGTTCACCCCCAGGGGCAGCTACTTTCCGAACAGCAGGGCGCGATTTCCGGAAATGTACGACGACCAGCCGCTGGACCTGGATTGGCGGGTGGACAACGGCTCGATCCGCCTGTTCGAAATCGAGAAGTTCGCTCCGGTTGCGAGACGGCCCATCTACGAAACCTACACCTACTTCGCTCCGGCCGGGGTGGCGCTGGACGAGAGCGCCGTCCAGTCCCCGGCCGTGCGCGCCGGCTGGTTCGTCGGCAGCTTCAGCCACTGGCTCGACATGGCCGACGTAGAAGGCTACATGGTCTGGCACTTCGAGAGCACCAAGGTGTTCACACTGGAAGACCTGGGCGAGGATTACATCGCCCACGCCCGGGCAAGGAACCCTCTTTTCGACGTCTCGCCCGAGTTCGACGAAGGGCCGGACTATCTCGAAACGGTCGAAAGGCGCCGCAGCGCGAAAGACCGGCCAGGGCCTCATTCCGACTGAAACGCAACCGTCTTGCGGTTTGCGGCATCCATAGAGCGAGACGGGCCGTTACGGCCATGACCTGAAGAAAGGAGACAGACCGATGAGGAAGATTCTGACCACGTCCGCCGCCGTGTTCCTGGCGCTCGGCGCCACCGCCGCCCAGGCCCACGACCCCGCCGCGCAGCGGGCCGACTGGCTCGGCGAGAAGCTGGAGCTGAACGACGAGCAGAAGGCGCAGGTGAACGAGATCTATGCCGAGGCGCAGGAGCAGCGCGAGGCCCTCAGGGAGCAGGCCAGGGAAGAGCGAAAGGCCGCCATCGAGCAACGCAAGGCCCGGTGGCAACAGACCCAGTCGATCAACGAGGCGACCCGGGAACGGCTGTCCGCCGTGCTGACCGAGGAACAGAACGCAAAGCTCTCCGATATGCGCGAGGGCATGAAAGAGCGCGCGATCATGCGCCGCAGCGCCGAGCGAAGAGGCTGGAGCCGCGGCATGGACCGTGGGCGCGGCATGGACCGCAGAAGGGACATGGCCCGGCGCATGATGCGTAACCGTTACAAGCAGGAGCAATCCGAAAACCCCGCCGCCGACGAATAGATAGACCCCTCCCTCCCCCCTGAAGCGGCGGGGGATCCCGGGGCCCCATGACGCAGGGGCCCGAGCGAGCGCCGGCGCAGCCAAAGGAACGAGCTGCGCCGGCGCATCTCCCGTACAATCGCCGGATGCCGGAAATAACGCTTCCCGACGGCAGCAGCCGCTCCTACGACGAGCCTCCCAGCGTGGCCGACGTGGCCGCCGATATCGGCCCCGGACTGGCGCGCGCGGCGCTGGCCGGTAGGGTAGGCGGGGAGCTCGTCGACACCGATTTCCGCATCGAAAACGACGCCGACGTCGCGATCGTGACCGCCCGCGACGCGGACGGGCTGGAAGTGCTGCGCCACTCCACCGCGCACCTGCTGGCGCAGGCCGTCCAGCAGCTTTTCCCCGGCGCCCAGGTCACGATAGGGCCGGTGATCGACGACGGTTTCTACTACGATTTTTCCTACGAGCGCGGGTTCACTCCCGAAGACCTCGAGAGCATCGAAAAGCGCATGAAGGAACTGGCGAAGGCCGACCTGCCCGTGTCGCGCGAGACCGTGGCCCGCGACGACGCCGTGGAGTATTTCAGGTCCATCGGCGAGCACTACAAGGCCGAGATCATCGCCGGCATTCCGGCGGACGAGGCCATCACGCTGTACGGCCAGGGCGAATGGAAGGACCTCTGCCGCGGTCCGCATGTGCCCTCCACCGGGCACCTCAAGGCCTTCAAGCTGACCCGCACAGCGGGCGCCTACTGGCGCGGGGATTCGTCCAACGAGCAACTGCGCCGCATCTACGGCACCGCCTGGGCCGATTCGAAGTCGCTCAAGGCCTACCTCAGGCGCCTGGAGGAGGCGGCAAAGCGCGACCACCGGCGCATCGGCACCGACCTGGACCTGTTCAGCATCCAGGAGGACGCCGGCGGCGGCCTGGTCTTCTGGCATCCGAAGGGCGCCCGCATCCGCCGGGTGATCGAGGACTTCTGGCGCGAACGGCACGAGCAGGCCGGCTACGAGCTGCTGTACACGCCGCATATCGCGCTGGAGGACCTATGGGACCGCTCCGGCCACACCGACTTCTACCGCGAGTCGATGTATTCGCCGGTGGAGGAGGAGGGCAGGGGCTACCAGTTACGGCCCATGAACTGCCCGTTTCACATCCTCATCTACCGCAACCGGCTGCGCTCGCACCGCGAGCTGCCGATGCGCTGGGCGGAGCTGGGGACCGTTTACCGGCGCGAGATGTCCGGCGCGCTGCACGGGCTGATGCGCGTGCGCGGCTTCACCCAGGACGACGCCCATATTTTCTGCACCGAGGACCAGATCGCCGACGAGATCCTGCGGATCCTGGACCTGGCCCTGGAACTTTTCGGGGCCTTCGGTTTCGAGGAACTCAACGTGGTGCTGGCGACACGGCCCGAAAAGGCCGTCGGCACGCCGGATATCTGGGACCGGGCGACCGCGGCGCTGGAATCGGCGCTCAACGAGAAGGGGATGAGCTACGAAGTCGATCCGGGCGGGGGCGCCTTCTACGGACCCAAGATCGACATCAAGATCCGCGACGCCATCGGCCGCGAGTGGCAGTGCTCGACCGTGCAGCTCGACTTCAATCTGCCGGAACGCTTCGAACTGGAATATGTCGCTGCCGACGGAGCGCGGCGCAGGCCGATCATGATTCACCGGGCCCTGCTGGGGTCGCTGGAGCGCTTCTTCGGCATCCTGATCGAGCATTACGCGGGCAAGTTTCCGCTCTGGCTGGCGCCGGTGCAGACGGTCGTGCTGGCCATTACCGAGCGCCAGGAGGCCTACGCCCGGCAGGTGCTGAATGCCTTGCAGGACGCGGGATTGCGCGCCGATGCCGACTTGAGAAGCGAAACAATAGGCTATAAAATCCGCGACCACACTTTGCAGGGTGTTCCCTACCTCCTGGTGATCGGTGATCGTGAGGCCAGGGAGGGCACTGTAGCCGTGCGGTCCCGCGAGGACGGCGATCTCGGCGCCATGTCTCTCGATGATTTCATGGCCAGGACAGCGGCTTGAGGATCGGGCGCCCCGCAAGGCATTGATGAGAACTTAGCTGCCCGGAGGATATCAATATCGCTCAAAAGAAGCGGATTCTTCGCAACGAGGAGATCGAAGCCTACGAGCTTCGCGTAATCGGCGAGGATTCCAAGCAGATCGGCGTCATGAATCGCGAGGATGCGCTTCGTACCGCCCAGGAACGAGGTCTCGACCTCGTTGAAGTGGACCCCAACGCCACGCCTCCCGTTTGCAAGATACTCGACTACGGCCGCTACGTATTCGAGCAGAACAAGCGGGCGCACGCGGCAAGGAAGCGGCAGAAGCAGATTCAGGTCAAGGAGATCAAGCTGCGTCCCGGTACGGACAAGGGTGATTACGACGTCAAGTTGCGCAACGTGTTGCGGTTTCTGGAGCACGGCGACAAGACCAAGATCACCTTGCGCTTCCGTGGACGGGAAATGGTGCACCAGGATCTGGGCGCGAAGTTGCTGGACCGGGTGCGCGAGGACCTGAGCGAAGTCGCGCTGGTGGAACAGGAGCCGAAACTGGAAGGGCGGCAGCTCACGATGGTGATGGCGCCGCGCAAGAAAAATTGAGCCGATAGAGAGCCTGAAAGACGATATGCCAAAGCAGAAAACCAATCGCGGCGCGGCCAAGCGCCTGAGGCGCACCGGGGGCGGCTCGTTCAAGCGCGCCCGCTCGCATCTCAATCACATCCTCACCAAGAAGAGCAGCAAGCGCAAGCGCAAGCTGGGCTCTCCCGCCACGGTGGCGAAAGCGGACGTGGAGAACGCCAAGCGGCTTCTCCCCTACGCGTAAGCCGGAGGAATTCACTATGGCCAGGGTCAAACGTGGCGTCACAACGCATGCAAGGCACAAGAAAGTCCTGAAGAAGGCCAAGGGCTACCAGGGCGCGCGCAGCCGCTCCTACCGGGTGGCGCGCCAGGCCGTCACCAAGGCCGGCCAGTACGCCTACCGGGACCGGCGTCAGCGCAAGCGCAATTTCCGCGCGCTGTGGATCATGCGCATCAACGCCGCGGCGCGGCAGCACGGCATGTCGTACAGCCGTTTCATGAGCGGATTGCGAAAGGCGGAAATCGAACTGGACCGGAAGGTACTGGCCCATATCGCGGTGCATTACCGGGAGGCGTTTGCCGATTTGGCGAAGCGCGCGGCGGCGGCCTGAGCCGCTGCCGGTGTCCGGATAGCCGTTGGGTACGGCGCAAATGGAGGGTCTTCAGGACAGGGCGCGCGAAGCGCTGACGGAGATCGAATCCGCCGCCACGCCGGAAGCGCTGGAAGAGCTTCGGGTTCGCCTGCTGGGGCGCAAGGGCGAGATCACCGCGCAACTGAAGGCGCTGGGTTCGCTGCCGCCGGAGGAGCGTCCCGCGGCGGGCAAGGCCGTCAACGAAGCCAAGAACGCGATCAGCGCCGCGATCGCGGCGCGCAGGCAGGCGCTCAGCGATCGCCGGCTTGACGAGGAACTGAGCGGCGGCGGCATCGACGTGACGCTGCCGGGCCGCGGCATACCGCCCGGCGCCCGGCATCCGGTCACGCGCACGATCCGGAGGATGCGGGACATCCTGACCGGCGCCGGCTTCTCCGCCCGTTCGGGGCCGGAAGTGGAAGACGAGTTCCACAATTTCACGGCCCTAAACATGCCCGAGAACCATCCGGCCCGGGCCATGCACGACACCTTCTACCTGCCGTCCGGCATGCTGCTTCGGACGCACACTTCGCCGGTGCAGATTCGGTCGATGCTGGCCGAGGGCGCGCCGCTGAAGATCATCTCGCTGGGACGGGTGTTCCGACGCGACTCGGACCAGACGCATACGCCGGTTTTCCACCAGGTCGAGGGACTTGCTGTGGATGAAAACGTGAGCCTGGCGAACCTCAAGTCGCTGCTGCACGAATTTGCCGAACGATTCTTCGAGCGCAAGGTCGAAGTCCGGTTCCGCGCGTCGTACTTTCCCTTCACCGAACCTTCCGCGGAAATGGACGTTCGCTGGGGCGACGGCGGCTGGCTGGAAATCCTGGGCTGCGGAATGGTGCATCCGGAAGTGCTGCGGCACGGAGGCGTGGACCCCGAGCGCTATACCGGCTATGCGTTCGGCATGGGCGTGGAGCGCATGGCCATGCTGCGCTACGGCGTCACGGACATCCGCCGCTTTTTCGAGAACGACGTCCGTTTCCTGGGGCAGTTCGCGCCATGAAGATCGATATGGCATGGCTGCGCGAGTGGTGCGATCCGGGGGTCGGCGACGAGGACCTGGCGCACCAGCTCACGATGGCCGGCGTGGAAGTCGACGACCTGGTTGCCGGCCCCGACGGGTCCGCCGTCCTGGAGCTGGCGCTGACGCCCAACCGGGCCGACTGCTTTTCGGTTCGCGGGGTCGCGCGCGAAGTTTCGGCCCTGTTTTCCGCGCCCCTGTCGGCGCGGGATGTGGCGGAGACGCCGGCGTCGATCGACGCGCGCAGGGAGCTGGGCCTGGTGGCGCCGGAGGCCTGTCCCCGTTTCGTCGGCCGAGTGATCGAGGGCCTCGACCCGACGGCGGAAACGCCCGCGTTCATCAAGGAGCGGCTTGCCGCCGCCGGCGAACGGCCGCAGCACCTGCTCGTGGACGTGACCAACTACGTGATGCTCGAGATGGGCCAGCCGATGCATGCCTACGACCTTGAACGGTTGAACGGCGGCCTGTGCGCGCGCTGGGCGGAGCCGGGCGAATCGCTGACCCTGCTGGACGGGACCGAACTGAAGCTGGAAACCGACGTGCTGGTGATCGCCGACGAAAAACGAGCGGTCGCCGCCGCCGGGATCATGGGCGGGCACGGCAGCGCGGTGGGCGACGGGACTTCCGGCGTCCTGCTGGAGTCGGCGTTCTTCGCTCCGGGCGCGGTCGCCGGCAGGGCCCGGAGGCTGGGGCTGCAGACCGAAGCGTCGCTGCGATTCGAACGCGGCGTGGACCCGTCCGGCCAGGTGGAGGCGATCGAGCGGGCGACCGAACTGATCGTCGCGGCGGGCGGCGGAAAACCGGGGCCGGTGGTCGATTCGGTTTCGGAAAAGGACCTGCCGCAACGCGGGGCAATCGAGCTGAGGCGCGCGCGGCTGTCGGCACTGCTCGGAGTCGGGTTGCCCGACGGGGCCGTAACCGCCATGCTGCGGCGGCTGACCATGGCCGTGGAGGAAACCGAAGCGGGCTGGCGGGTCACGCCGCCGTCGTTCCGGTTCGACCTGGCCGAGGAGGCGGACCTGGTAGAGGAAATCGCGCGCGTTCACGGCTACGAGAACATTCCCGAGACGCCGGCGAACTGGAGCGCGCATCCCTCTGCGTCCACCGAGCGGCAGGTCGATCCCGACCGGGTGCGGGCGCTGCTCGTCGATCGCGGCTACCACGAGTGCCTGAACTACAGCTTTCTGGACGAGGAATCGCACAAGCCGTTTCATTCCGTTGCGCAAGAACTCGAATTGGCCAATCCGCTGTCCGGGGAGCTCTCGGTACTGCGCCGGTCGCTGTGGCCGGCGCTGCTGCGCAACTACCGGACCAATCGCGACCGCGGGACGACGGACGCCCGCCTGTTCGAGATCGGTGTCTGCTTCTCCGGCACGCCCGACGACATCCGCGAGGAAACCTGGCTGGCGGGGTTGTTGGCCGGAGGCGCGATGCCGGAACAGTGGGGCTCACCGCGGCGCGATGCGGACTTCTTCGATGCCCGCGGCGACGTCGAGGCCATCCTGGCCCTGGACGGCCCGGCCTGCGGGTTCGATTTCCGGGCCGCCGGGCATCCCGGCCTTCGTCCCGGACGTTCGGTCCGGGTCCTTCGCGGCGAGAGCGAAGTGGGCTGGGTGGGCGAACTGCATCCGGAACTTGCCGACGGGGGACCGGCGCCGCAACTGTTTGCGCTTCGTCTGGACGCGGCGCTCGAATCCCGCGCGGCCCGGGTCACCGAGGTATCCCGCTTCCCCGCCGTGCGCCGCGACCTTTCCCTGGTTGCGCCGCCGTCGGTTCAGGTCGGCGACCTGCTCGGCGCGATCCGCGCGGAAGCGGGCGAACTGTTGCGCGAAGTGATCGTTTTTGACGTTTACGAGGATCGCAAGAGTTTGAACTCTGATGCAAGAAGCGTGGGTTTAGGCTTGATTTTTCAGTCAATTTCGCGCACACTTACGGACGCGGAAGTGGACCGGGCCGTTGCGGACGCCGTTTCGCTTCTGGTGGAGAAGTTTGGGGTCGGCGTTCGGCAATGAAACGAAACATGCTTACCCGGGCCGGGATTGTCAGCTCCCTGCACGCCAATATCGGCATGAGCAAGCAGGAGAGCGCGATGGTCGTCAACGCGGTGTTCGAGAGCATCAGCGATGCGCTGGTGGGCGGCAACCGCGTGAAGATCTCCGGTTTCGGCAACTTCGACCTGCGCGACAAGGGCGAGCGGCCGGGGCGCAATCCGCGCACAGGCGAAAGCATTCCGATCAGCGTACGCAGGGTAGTGACCTTTTCCGCGGGCCAGAAACTGAGGCAACTGGTGGAAGCGGGTGCTGGACCAGATTGACCGGGACCTGAAGCTGCCGCCGATTCCGGCGAAACGCCTCTTCACCATCGGCGAGGCCAGCGCGCTTTGCCAGGTGGAACAACACGTGCTGCGTTACTGGGAAAAGGAATTTCCGCAGCTCAACCCCACCAAGCGTCGCGGCGGACGCCGCTACTACCAGCCGCAGGACATCATGCTGATCCGCCAGATCCGGCATCTGCTGCAGGTCGAGGGCTATACGCTGGCCGGCGCCCGGCAGCGCCTCGAGGGCGAGGATTCGCGCCAGGACCAGAGTCACATGAAGCAAATCGTTCGCCAGATGCGGGTCGAACTGGAGGAGTTGCTCCGTTTGCTGCGATAGCGCGGCCGCCACGCGATAGAATCTGCACCCGGTCCGGGGCGTGGCGCAGTCTGGTAGCGCACCTGCATGGGGTGCAGGTGGTCGGAGGTTCAAATCCTCTCGCCCCGACCATTTTCCTTTTGCCGTCCTGGTGCAATAGTTTCAGTCATGGGCCAGACCCTTCAGCGCAGTTCCCTGTTATTGCTGGTCGCCGCGGTCACCGCGGCGTTCATCCTGCTGCTCGCCGACCTTCTGCTGGCGGTCTTTTGGGCGGTCGTGCTGGCGATTCTTTTCCACGGCCTGTATGCGCGCCTGATCCCGCGGCTCTGGAACAGGCGATCGCTGGCGGCGGCTGCCGTTCTCCTCATCGTGTTGGCCGGCGTGGTGGCGCCGGTGCTGCTGCTGGGGTGGGCGGTGGTGCGCGAGTCCAGCGAGTTCTACGCCGCCGTCGAAGGGGGCGCGCTGGACCCCGGTGCAGCCCTGGACACGGTCGGCGCCTGGCTGCCCTGGGTGCGGGAAATCCTGGACAACTTCGGCCTGGACTTCGAGAAGATGCGGTCCGGGCTGACTTCGATGGTGGGAAACGCGGCCCGTTTCGCGGCAACCGGCCTGGTGGCCGCCGGGCAGGGCGCGCTGAAGCTGCTCCTGCAACTGGCGGTGATGCTGTACCTGCTGTTTTTCTTCCTGCGCGACGGCGAAAAGCTTGTCGCTACGCTGGTACGCATCCTGCCTCTGGGCGACGAGCGCGAATACGAACTGCTCGGCCAGTTCGCGACCGTGTCCAGGGTGAGCGTGACCTCGCTGATCGTGATCGGCGCCGTGCAGGGCGGACTCGGTGGCGTCACGCTGGCGCTGCTGGGCATCGGCAGCCCGGTTCTGCTCGGTGTGCTGATGGGCGTGCTGTCGGTCATTCCCGCGGTCGGTCCCGGCCTGGTGTGGGCGCCGATTGCAATCTGGCTGTTCGCGTCCGGGATGTGGGTCCAGGGCCTGATCCTCGTGATCGTCGGCACCCTGATCGTGGGGCTGGCGGACAACCTGCTGCGGCCGATACTGGTCGGCCGGACCGCGCGGCTGCCGGACTACCTGGTGCTGCTGGCCACCATCGGCGGGCTGTCGGTGTTCGGGTTCTCCGGACTGGTCATCGGGCCGGTCCTGGCGGCGCTGTTCCTTGTTTCCTGGCGGCTTTTCGAAGAGGAATTCTCGCCGGCGGAATCTCCGGATGAGCCATGAGCACGCCGACCGTCCATCAGGAGCTTGCCTCGATCGTCGGCGAGCGGCACTGCGTCGCCGACGCTGCGCTGCTTGAGCCGTATCTCGAGGAACCGCGCGGGCGCTACCACGGCGAGTCGCGGCTGCTGGTGGCCCCGGCCAGCGCCGGGGAAACCGCCGCCGTTCTGGCCTGCTGCAACAGGCGGGGCGTCGGCGTGGTGCCGGTGGGCGGTCGCACCGGGCTGTGCGGCGGCACCCATTCGCGAGCGAACGAGATACTGCTGAGCCTGCATCGCCAGAGGCGGGTGCGCGATCTGGGCGCCGGCTGCCTGACCGCCGAGGCCGGCTGCGTGCTGGCCACGCTGCAGGAACGCGCCGACGAGGCCGGCTACCTCTTTCCGCTGAGCCTGGGTTCGGAAGGCAGCTGCCAGCTGGGTGGGGTGCTGTCCACCAACGCCGGCGGCATACACGTGCTGCGCTACGGCATGGCGCGCGAGATGGTGCTGGGACTGGAAGTCGCGCTGCCGGACGGCCGGGTGCTGTCGGACCTGAGGCCGCTGGCCAAGGACAACACCGGTTACGACATCAAGCAGCTGTTCATCGGCTCGGAAGGCACGCTGGGCGTGATCACCGCGGCCGCGCTGCGCCTGTACCAGCGGCCGCAGGTCTGGATTACCGCGCTTCTGGGCGTGGCCGACGCCGACCGGGCGGTCGCGCTTTTTCGCCGCGCGCAGTCGGCGCTGGGCGAGGAGCTCAACGCCTTTGAACTGATTTCACGCGGGGCGGCGCAATTGTGCGGGGAGCAACTGGAAGGAGTCCCGATTCCGGGGGAGATCGATGCGCCTTGGCTGGTCTGCGTCGAAGCGGCGGGCGCGGGGCCGGAAGAACTGCTGGCCGAGCGCCTAGCCCGGTTCCTGGAAGACGCCCGCGAGCAGGGCGCGTTGCTCGATGCCGTATGCGCGGTCAGCGAGGCGCAGCGCGAGGCGATCTGGCGCCTGCGCCATGGCGTTCCCGAGGCCGTCCGCCTGTCCGGACCGGCCCTGCGCCATGACCTGGCCGTGCCGCCGGAACGCATTGCCGATTTCCTCGATTCGGCGCTGGAGGTGTGCCGCAAGCACTTTCCGGGCGCCGAGTCCCTGCCGTTCGGACACGTGGGCGACGGCAACCTGCATTACTCCGTGCCCTGTCCGCCCGACGTCGATCCTGACCGGTTCCTGGAGCAGGGCCGGCCGCTGAGCGCCGAACTGCGTGAACTGGCATGGTCGATGGACGGCAGCTTCAGCGCCGAGCACGGCGTGGGCCTGATGCTGAAGGACGAACTGGAGCGGCTTGGCGATCCCGTCAAGCTCGAGTTGATGCGGGCGCTCAAGCGCGCCATGGATCCGCGCGGGATCATGAATCCCGGCAAGGTATTGAGCGCATGAACGCGCCCTGGGTAGTGCTCAAGTTCGGCGGCGCCAGCGTGGCCACCGCAGCCGGCTGGGACGCGGTCGCGCGCCTGGTCCGCCGCCGCCGCGAGCAGGGGGTGCGGCCCATCGTCGTGCATTCGGCCGTGGCCGGCGTTACCGACCAGCTGGAAGCCCTGATCGAACTGGCGCGCCGCGAGGAGCACGCCATCCTCGAGCGGGAGCTGGGCGACCGCCACCGCCAACTGGCCCGGGAAATGAATATCAGCGACCCGGACGGTTGCCTGGGACCGGAACTGGAGAACCTGGCGCAGTTGCTTCGCGGCATCGCCCTGACCGGGGAGGCGGGCTACCGGGCCCGGGTCAAGGTGCTGGCCTTGGGCGAGCGGCTGGCCGGGCGGCTTGGGGCGGCCGCGCTGGAGCTCAAGGGCATGGGGATTTCTCCGGTGAATCCCGCGAAGTTGCTGCGGGCCACGGCGCGGGACTGGGCCAGCGAACGCGACTCCATGTTGCACGCGGTGTGCGCGCATGACCCCGATCCCGAAGCGGCCGCATTGCTCGAAAGCCTTTCGGGCGTGCCGCTGACACAGGGTTACATCGCCCGCAATGCCCAGGGCGAGGAAGTGCTGCTTGGCCGGGGCGGTTCCGACGTATCGGCGGCCGCGCTGGCCGCGTCCATCGGCGCCCGGCGGCTGGAAATCTGGACCGACGTGCCCGGCATATTCAGCGCCGATCCCAGGGAAATCAGCGGCGCGAGGCTGCTGCGCAGGCTCAGCTACGCCGAAGCGCAGGAGATCGCCACTTCAGGCGGCGGCGTGCTGCATCCGTTGTCCATCGCCCCGCTGCGCGACAGCCGGATCGGCATGACCGTTCGTTCGACGCTGCACCCCGAACTGTCCGGCACCGCCGTGGGGCCGGCCGAGGAGTCCGACAGCGCACAGGTCAAGGCGGTCATGCTGCGCAGCGGCGTGCCGCTGGTCTCGCTGGAGACGCTGGGGATGTGGCGGCGGGTCGGTTTTCTCAAGGAGGTATTCACCTGTTTCGGCGACCTCGGGCTTTCGGTGGACCTGGTTTCCACCTCCGAGAGCAATGTGACCGTTACGCTCGATACCGATCCCGAAGTGCTGACACCGGCGCTGATGGACCGCCTGCGGTCGCAACTGGAGCGCATAGGCCAGGTGACCATCACGACCAATACCAGCGTCGTGACCCTGGTCGGAAGGCGCATCCGGGCGGTGCTGCACGAGGTCGGGCCGGCGCTGGAAGCGTTTCGCGAGCAGCCCATTCATCTTCTCAGCCAGGCGGCCAGCGACCTGAACATCAGCTTCGTGGTGGAGCCGGCGCAGGCGCGCCGGCTGGCGCAGCGCCTGCACGGGCGGCTGATCGTGCCGGATGACGGCGACGAACTGTTCGGCCCCGCCTGGGAGGAACTGACGCAAGCGGCGCCGGTTGCGCCCGCCAGCGCCGACGCGCCCTGGTGGGCCGAACGGCGCGGCAAGCTGCTGAAGCTGGCCGAAGAGCGCGGCGCGACCTACGCCTACAGCCTCGGGCGGGTGGCCGCGCAGGCGGAGCGGCTCAAGGGGCTGGAATCGATAGACCGCGTCTATTACGCGATCAAGGCCAACTCGAACCCCGGCGTGCTGCGGCGCGTTCGCGACTGCGGCCTGGAGTTCGAGTGCGTATCGCCCGGCGAGGTCGGGCTTCTGCGCGAGCTGTTCCCGGAGCACGAGCCCGCGCGCATCCTTTTTACCCCGAATTTCGCGGCCCGCTCCGAGTACGCCGAAGCACTGGAGGCGGGCGTTCAGTTGACCGTGGACAACGTGGGCGTGCTGCGCGATTGGCCGGACCTGTTCGCCGGGAGCGACCTGTTCCTTCGACTGGACCCCGGCGTGGGGCGCGGACTCCACCGGCATGTGCGCACGGCCGGCGTCCATTCCAAGTTCGGCGTGCCGCTGTTTGAAGTGCAGCGGGCCGCCGAGGCTGCCGCCGCCGCGGGAGCGCGGGTTATCGGGCTGCACGCCCACATGGGCAGCGGCGTGATGGACCCCGGTGCATGGGCTCCGATCGCCGAGACGCTGCTCGAGTGCCTGGAGCACTTTCCGGATGCGCGCGTGGTCAATCTCGGCGGCGGGCTGGGCGTGCCCCAGCACGGCGGCGAGCAGGGCCTGGACCTCGCGGAGCTGGACACCAACCTGGCTCGCTGCCGCGAAAACGCGCCCCGGAAACTGGAATTCTGGCTCGAGCCCGGCCGCTATGTCGTGGCCGAAGCCGGCGTACTGCTGGCGCGGGTCACCCAGGTCAAGGGCAAGAGCGGCGCCCGCTACGTGGGCGTGGAGACCGGGATGAACTCGCTGATACGCCCGGCGCTGTATGGTTCCTACCATGAGGTGCACAACCTCACCCGGCTGGAAGAGCCGGCGACGCGGCTGGTGAACGTGGTGGGTCCGATCTGCGAAAGCGGCGACGTGCTGGCCCGCGACCGCATGCTGCCCGAATGCCGGGAGGGCGACGTGCTGCTGTTCGCCAACGCCGGCGCCTACGGCCGCGTGATGGCCTCGAATTACAACCTGAGGGAACCCGCCGCGGAGGAGGTGATCGAGTGAGCAATGAAGGCAACGGCGCTTCGGCGGATTTCCTGCTGGAGCTTGAGGCCGTAATCCGGTCCCGCGCGGAAGCCGCGCCGCAGGAAAGCTACACCGCAAGGCTTCTTGGCGAAGGCATTCAGCGGGTGGCGCAAAAGTTCGGCGAGGAATCGGTGGAATTGGCGCTGGCCGCGGCCGCCGGCGACCCGCGGGCGGTGCGCGCCGAGGCGGCCGACGTGCTCTATCACCTGCTGGTCCTGCTCGAAGGCGCCGGCGTGTCGCTGGCCGAAGTCCTGGAGGAACTGCGCTCCCGCCGCTGATCCGAGGCCGAACTCGCCCGCGCTGCCCTCATCCCGGAAACAGGGCGCTCTCGCGCTTGGTCAGGCTTTCAACAGGCGGCGGAAGCCGGCTTGCTCGAAATGAATGTCGCTGGTCAGAGCTTCCCGCAAATCGAGTTCACTCATTACCACAAAGCTCAGGCAGTCGGTGAACGACCAGGCCTTGTCGGCGTGTTGCAGGCAGAACGCTCTGGTTTCGTGGAAACGTTGGGGAGTGGTCCATTCCACCCGAACGGCCGACGAAGCATCCATTGTCTCGAACAGTGGAACCAGGAGCTTCCCGTGTCCGCGCGCCCGCAACAGTGTCACGCTTTCGTCGAGCACATAGTCCGTAGTAATGAATCTCTTGCGCTCCCGCGCGGCTCGCGCCATGAATTCGGCCGCTTCCCGATGCATGCCTTCCGCCTGCACCAGCAGTGAATAGAACCCGCTGGTATCGACGAATACTTCACCCGCCATAGACTATCGCGTCGATTTCTTCGTTCCGAAGCGATTCGCCGCCGGGTGCGGCGAGATCAGGCAGGCGATATAAGGGATCGTCCGGCTGCGGGGCCGACATGGCATAGGGCGTCAAGCGAGCCGCGGGCTTGCCCCGGTAGGTGAGTATCAAGTTCTCGCCTTGCTTTACCCGACGCAAGACACCCTCGGCGTCCTGCCTCAGTTCCACCATTGATATTGACGACATGAGATTCACACATGAAGTTGAAGTTGATGTTCATGTTAAATCGGACAACGCTGCGATGCAAGCGCCTGGATCAGGAGCGCACCGAAATTTTGCGGGCGGCCAGGTATTCCTTGAGATCGGGGATCGCGATCTGTCCCGAGTGAAACACGGTCGCGGCCAGCGCGCCATCCACCCGCGCCCGGCGAAAGACTTCGACGAAGTGTTCCGGCGCGCCCGCGCCGCCCGAGGCGATCAGCGGCACGCGGCAGCAGTCGCGAACCGCGCATAGCTGTTCGATGTCGTACCCCTGGCGCACACCGTCCATGTTCATGCAGTTGAGCACGATTTCGCCCGCGCCGCGCTCCTGAACCTCGCGGACCCAGTCGAGCGTGTCGCGCCCCGCTTCGCGGCTCAGCGAGGGGTCGCCGGTCAGCTCGTGCACGCGCCAGCGGCCGTCACCGCCGCTGCTGTCGATTCCCACCACCACACACTGCGAGCCGAACCGCCGGGCCAATTCGCCGATCAGGTCGGGGTCGGCCAGCGCCGGGCTGTTCACGGAAATCTTGTCGGCGCCGTTCATCAGCACTTCCTCGGCTCCGGCGACGTCGCGAATCCCTCCGGCCACGCAGAAGGGTATGTCCAGGACATCGGCCACGCGCAGGATCCAGCTCCGGTCCACGGAACGGCCGTGCGGGCTTGCGGTGATGTCGTAGAACACGACCTCGTCGGCGTGTTCCTCGCGGTAGCGGCGCGCCAGGTCCATGATCTCGCCCATCACGCGGTGCTCGCGGAAACGCACGCCCTTGACCACCTGGCCGTCGCGCACGTCCAGACAGGGGATTATTCGCCGCGCCAGCACCGCTCCGCTTCCTCGGCGCTGATGCGCCCTTCCAGCAAGGCCTTGCCGGAGACCGCCGCCGCCACCCCCGTGTCGGCCAGCGCCTCAAGGTCGTCCGCTCGCGATACGCCGCCGGAGGCGATAAACGAGGCCTGGGGCGCCCTCCGGACGCACTCGGCGTACAGGTCCGTGTTCGGGCCGCTCAACATGCCGTCCCGATCGACATCGGTGCACAGAAACCACCGGTAACCCTGGTCCAGGAGCAGGTCCAGCAGTTCCCAGAGCGAGCGGCCGCTCTCGCGCACCCAGCCCCGCGTCAGCACTTCGGGCTCGCTGCCGGAGCGCACATCGAGGGCCGCCACCAGCCTGCCGGGGCCGTATTGCTTGACCCAGCGGCCGGCCCGTAGCGGATCTTCCGCCAGCGCACTGCCGCTTACCGCCCGTTCCGCGCCGCTGGCGTAGACCGCTTCCAGGGATTCGTCGTCGCGAATGCCGCCGCCGACCTGCACGGCGAGCGTCGTGTTTTCCACGACGCGGGCTATGGTGTCGGCGTTTTCCCGCCGGCCGGAGCGGGCGCCGTCCAGATCGACCACGTGCAGGCTGCGCGCGCCCAGGCCGGACCAGGTTCGGGCCAGCTCCAGGGCATCCATGGAATAGAACACCGCGTCATCGAAGCGGCCGCGATGCAGCCGTACGACCTGGCCGCCCATCAGGTCGATGGAAGGGATCAGTTCCAAGGAAGCTCAAGAAAATTCTTCAGCAGCCGCTGGCCGTGTTGCCCGGACCGCTCCGGGTGGAACTGCACACCGAAGAAATTTTCCTTGTTGACGACCGAGGCGAAGCGGCGGCCGTGTTCGGTATCGCCGACGCAGTGCTCGCCGGGCGGGGCGGCGTAGCTGTGCACGAAGTAGAACCAGGAGCCGTCGGGGATTCCGTCGAACAGGCGCGATTCCGCGCGCCGTTCCACCTGGTTCCATCCCATGTGCGGGATCGTGTGTTCGGGGGAGGCTTCCAGCAGGTCGACCTGCCCGGGAATTACGCCAAGGCAGGGCGTGTCGTCCTCGCTGGATACCTCATAAAGCAACTGCATTCCCAGGCAAATGCCCAGCACGGGTTGCGCCAGTCGGGGTATGAGCTCCAGAAGGTCCGCATCGGCCAGCCTTTCCATGCCGGCCCCCGCGGCGCCGACGCCCGGCAGGAGGACGCGTTCCGCGGCTTCGATCCGGCCGGCGTTGCGCGTGAAGTGCCCTTCCACGTCCAGTCGCTCCAGGGCGAATCGCAGCGATGCAATGTTGGCCCCGCCGCAATCCACCAGGGCCACGTCCCGCTTCACAGGACGCCCTTGGTGCTGGGAATGTCGCCTCCCTCGCGCGCGATGGCCTGGCGCAGTGCCCTGCCGACGCCCTTGAAGCACGACTCGATCATGTGGTGGGTGTTCTCGCCGCGTACCCGGATATGCAGCGTGGCGCCGCTGGCTTCCGCCAGCGAACGGAAAAAATGCTCGACCAGCTCCGTAGGCAGTCCGCCGACCCGTTCGCGCTCGAATTTGCCCTTGAACTTGAGCCACGGGCGTCCGGACAGGTCCAGCAGCACCTTGACGTCGGCCTCGTCCATGGGCAGCTCGAAGGCGAAGCGGCCGATCCCGCGGCGGTCGCCGAGCGCCTCCTTCAGCGCCGCGCCCAGCGCCAGCGCGCTGTCCTCAACGGTGTGATGCTCATCCACCTCCAGGTCGCCTTCGCAACTGAGCTTGAGCCCGAACCCGCCGTGCTTGGCGAGCTGCTCCAGCATGTGGTCGAAAAAGCCGATTCCGGTGGCCACTTCGGCGCCGGGCGGCGCGTCGAGATCGACTTCCACGCTCAGGTCGGTCTCGCGGGTCTTGCGGCGCACGCGGCCGATCCGCGGCGCATCGACGATCTCGCGAACGAGCTGTTCCCAGCTTCCCGGCTGTCCGGCATCGACACGGAAACCGCGCACGCCCAGGTTCTCGGCGAACTTGAGGTCGGTCTCGCGGTCGCCGATCATGACGCTGGCGGCTCGGTCCACTGGCCGCTCGCGCATGAATGCGTTCACCAGGCCCGTGAGGGGCTTGCGGCAATCGCAGCCGTCCCCGGACCGGTGCGGACACACGAACACCTCGGCGAACCCGATACCCTGCGACGCCAGCAGCGACATCAGGAATTCGTGCGGTTCATCGAAGTCCTTCTGCGGGAAGCTGTCGGTGCCAAGCCCATCCTGGTTGCTGACCATCACCAGGTCGAAGCCTGCGTCCTGCAATCGACGCAGCGCCGGCACCACGCCCTGCGCCAGCTTGAGCTTTGCAAGGCTGTCAACCTGGAAGTCCGACGGCTCCTCGATCAGGGTGCCGTCACGATCAACGAATGCCACCCGCGCGCTCATGCCGCCGCCCTCAGCGTCGCCAGCAGGCCGTCGTTCTGCTCCGGCGTGCCCAGCGTTATGCGCACGCAGGACTCAAGCCCCGGTTCGTCGGGGATTCTGCGCAGCAGGTAGCCGCCGTCCCGGGCCGTGGCATTGAAGCCGTCGGCGTCGGCGACTTGCAGCAACACGAAGTTGGTGCGGCTGGGATACACGGTCGTCACCTGCGGGAGTTCCGCCAGAAGCGCGCTGACGCGCTCGCGCTCCTCGATGACCAGTGCTATGCGGCCCTGCATCCTGGCCAGGTTTTCCGGTTTCATGGCCTTGAGCACGGTGTGTTCGCACAGTGCGGAAAAGCTGTACGGCGATTGTACGCGGCGCATCAGTCCGACGATTTCCTCGCAGGCAAGCAGGGCGCCGCAGCGCACGCCCGCCAGCCCCAGGGCCTTCGATACCGTGCGCAGGACCACGACATGCGGGTGCGCGGTAATCCAGTCGGCGCCCGGATTCTGGTCCGCGAACTCGGCGTACGCGGCATCCAGCACCACAATGGCTCTTTCGCGCGCGTATTCCACCAGTTCCAGGACATCGTCCGGGTCCATCAGGTTGCCCGTGGGATTGTTCGGGGAACACAGGATCAGGAGCTTGACGTCATCGGACCAGGCAGCCTTGATCGCCGCCACGTCGAGCGAGAAGCCGTCTTTGGCCCGCAACGGAACTTCGACGACCCGCGCGCCCTGCAAACGGCCGTACCAGCGAAACATCTCGAACGACGGGGGACAGAAGATTGCGCTGTCCCGCTTCGATTCGCAGAAAGCCCGGTACAGGCAGTCGATGCCCTCGCTGCTGCCGCGCGTTACGGAAACTTCCTCCGGCCGTACCCCGTAGTGCTCGGCCATGCGTTCGGTAAGCGCGGCCGGATACAGCAGCGGGTACCAGTTGAGGCTGCCCGGGGCAGGGTCGTAGTCGGGCGGCCAGGGAAGCTCATTGGCGTGCAGCCGGGCCAGGTTCGTCGTTGTGGGCGCCTTGTAGGCCCGGCCTTTCTGCACGGCTTCTCTCGCCAATGATGTAATCCAGCTCATGGTTCAGTCGTTGCGGATGATCTTGCCGCCGAGCATCACGAACTCGACGGACTCCAGTATTGAAATGTCATCCAGGGGGTTGCCGGGCACGGCGATGACGTCGGCCTGCTTGCCGGCCTCCACGCTGCCGATTTCGTCCTCGAGGCCCATTAGCGTGGCGCCGTTGAGCGTTCCCATGACGATGGCGTCCATCGGCGTTACGCCCAGTCTGACCAGCGCGGCGAACTCCCTGGCGGAGTGGCGGTGAGGGAAAATCTGGTCGGAGCCCACCGCCATTCTCACCCCCGCCTTGTAGGCTTTTCTGAAACTGCCGTCCCTGATCTTCGCGACTTCGCGGGCCTTGGCCATGATTTCCGGCGTCATCCGGCGGGATTGCGTGCTCCCCACGATGTAATCGAGGACGTATACGGTCGGCACCAGCCAGGTTTCCGACTCCACCATCATATCGATGGCCTCGTCATCCATCAGCGTGCCGTGCTCGATGCTGTCGAAGCCGGCCCGAACCGCGGACTTGACGGCGCTCGCGCCATGTATGTGCGCGGTGATCCTCTTGCCGTGACGATGGGTTTCGTCGGAGAAGGCGGCGAGCTCCGCGTCGGTAAACGACTGTACCCAAGGGTCGTCGCCCACGGACATGATGCCGCCTGTGGCATGTACCTTGATCCAGTCCGCTCCGTACTTGAGTTCGCGGCGTACCGCCTCGCGGGCCGCATCCTCGCCCGCTGCGATGACATGCGGCGCCGTCGGCACGCCGCTGTCGGGAGCCAGGGCGTTTCTGTCGCAATGCCCCCCGAGCGGGCAAAGATAGTGCGGCGCCACCTGCATTCGAGGGCCGGTGAACAAACCATTGGCGATCGCGTCGCGCAACGCGATGGACCCGAAACCGACGTCGCCGTCGCCCGGTATTCGCAGGGTCGTATAACCGTGCTGCAGCATCGTCTGCGCGTTCCGGAGGGCGACCAGCGTCTTCTCCGCGCTGGAGGAGTTCAGGCCCGGCCCGCCGACCATCAGGTGGGTGTGCGCGTCGATCAGGCCGGGCAGGCAGTAATGCCCGCTCAGGTCGATGATGGAGGCGCCGTCCGGCGCGGCAATCTCGGACCCGACGGCTGCTATGACGCCGTCGGAGACGAGGATGTCCTGTCTCTGCACGAGTTGTTCGCGCTCGACATCCACCACCGCCCCGCAGCGCAGCACCGTGGAGTCGGCCGTCGCATTGACGGCGAGCAAACCAAGCAGCAAGGCAATCGGCAATCGGCGCATCAGGCTGTCGTCGCCGCCAGGGAAGTCTTTGGTTTTCATCGATCGGGCCTCCGGCGCACTTCGGCGGCGCGCGCGTGGGCTTCCAGCCCCTCGGTGCGGGCCAGCGTGGCAATAGAGCTCGCAATACTTTCCAGGCCTTCCCGCGTAAGTTCCTGCACGCTGATCCGCTTGTAGAAATCGACCAGCCCAAGTCCGCTGGCCCAGCGCGCGCTGCCGTAGGTGGGCAACACGTGATTGGCGCCGTTGCAGTAATCGCCGCTGGATTCCGGCGCCCACGGCCCGAGGAACACGGCGCCCGCGTTGCGGATTTGCGCCGCCAGCGATCGGGGGTCCGCGACCTGCAGCAGCAGGTGTTCTGGAGCGTAGCGATTGGCCACCTCGACGGCGTTCTCCAGCGAGTCCACGACCAGCAAGGCGCCGGCCGACAGCGATTTCTCCAGCACGTCCGTGCGGGGCAGCGTTCGCAACTGGTTCGCGATCGCTTCCTGGACGGCCGTCGCCAGCCGTTCGTCCAGGCAAAGCAGCAGCACATGCGCGTCCTCGCCGTGTTCGGCCTGGCTGAGCAGGTCCAGGGCGACGAATTCCGCGTTTGCCGTGTCGTCGGCGATCACCATGGCCTCGGTCGGCCCCGCGGGGAGGTCCTGCGCCGGTCCGCCCGGCTCCATCGCCGCCCGCTGCTTGGCGGCGGCGACCCAGCGGCTGCCGGGTCCGAAAATCTTGTCGACACGCGGCACGCTTTCGGTGCCGTAGGCCATCGCGGCGATCGCCTGGGCCCCGCCCAGCTTGAACACGCGGTGCACCTCGCACAGGCCCGCCACGTAGAGAATCGCCGGATTGATGCTGCCGTCGCTCGCCGGCGGTGCGCAGAGGATGCGCTGCGGGCAGCCGGCCAGTTGCGCCGGAGCCGCCAGCATCATCGCCGTGGAGGGCAGGGGGGCAGCGCCGGCCGGCACGTACAGCCCGACCGCCTGCAACGGACGGAATCGCTGCTCGCAAACCACGCCGGGGACCGGCTCGGTGCGGGAGTCCGCGGGCCTCTGCGCCGCGTGGCAGGTGCGTATGTTGTCCAGCGCCGCGCCAATCGCCTCGCGCTGTTGCGCGCTCAGCCGATCGCCGGCCGCCGCGATCTCGCTCTCGCCGGCTTCGATTTCGTCGAGTTCCACGCCGTCCAGCTCGGCTTCCAGCTCTCTGAGCGCCCTGTCCCCGCCGTTGCGCACCCGTTCCATGATGTCCTTCACGCGCGCCTCCAGCGCAGGGTCGGCCGGAGCGGCAAGCCGTTCGAGGACCGACGCGCGCTGCCTGTCGTCCAGCGCGTTCCAGCTGTAGAGAGGCGGGATGGCAGTCATTCCAGCATCTTCTCCACCGGCAGCACCAGCACCGAACTGGCGCCCGCATCCTTGAGGGCCTCCAGCGTCTCCCAGAAAACGCTCTCCCGGCACACCGCGTGCACGGCCACGCGATCCTCGCGTCCCTCCAGCGGCATGATGGTGGGGGCCTCGGAGCCGGGCAGCAGTTCCGCAATGACGGGCAGGGCGGCGCGCGGGGCGTGCAGCATGATGTACTTGGTTTCGCGGGCCTGCATCACGCCGTCCATGCGGCGCCTGAGCAGGTCAACCCAGTCTTTTCTCGCGGCCGGCAATTCGGCCGGACTCAGGAGCAGCGTGGCCCGGCTTTCCAGCACCGTTTCGCCTTCCCTGAGCTGGTTGGCCGCCAGGGTCTTGCCGCTGGAGACCAGGTCGCAGATGGCCTCGGCGCGGCCCAGCCGCGGCGCAAGCTCCACCGCGCCCGAGAACGGAACGACCTCGGCGTTCACGCCCGATTCGGTCAGAAACCGTCCGGTCAGTCGCGGATAGCTGGTCGCTATGCGAAGTCCCTCGAGGTCGGCGACCTTGCGCGCTTCGCCGTCCCTGGGGTAGGCCATTGCCAGGCGGCAATCGCCGAATGCCAGGTTTCGGATGCTGCCGGGGGCGGGCTGGCCGGTCTCGAGTCCCAGGCGCTGCTCCTCGGCAACGTTCAGGCCGACGATGCCCAGGTCGCAGGCGCCTTCGCGCACCAGGCCCGGGATTTCGTCGTCGCGCACCAGCAGCACGTCAACGGGCATGTTTTCGGCCACGGCCAGCAGTTCGTCGGCGCCCTGCGTGAGGCGCAGGCCGCAGCGCTTGAGGAGAGCCAGCGAGTGGTCGGTGAGACGGCCGGACTTCTGTACTGCGATCTGTACGCGTTCGCTGCGCTTCCATTTCGATGTCATTACAGTTCCTCGCGGTCGGTGGCGAGGCGGGCGAGGACGGCCTCGGTCAACTGCTCGGTCGTTGCGGGCGACGCGCTCCCCGCGATGTCGGCCGTGCGGATGCCGCCGGCAACGGCGGCTGCGACTGCCGCTTCGACCTCGCGGGCGGCTTCGGGGCTGTTCAGGCTCAATTCCAGCATCATCGCGACCGACAGGATCATGCCGCAGGGGTTCGCCAGGTTGCGGCCCTCGATGTCCGGCGCGGTTCCGTGTATGGGTTCGTAGAGTGCGCGCCGGCCCTCTCCAACGGAGGCCGAGGGCGCCATTCCCAGCGAACCGGTCAGCACCGATGCCTCGTCGGTGAGGATGTCGCCGAACATGTTTTCGGTCACGAGGACATCGAACTGCGCGGCGTGGGTGAGCAGACGCATCGCTGCGGCGTCCACCAGGAGGTGATCCAGCTCGATTTCCGGGAACTCTTCGGCGACGACGCGCGCGGTCACCGTCCGCCAAAGGCGCGAGGTGGCCAGGACGTTGGCTTTGTCGATGGAGGTCAGGCGGCCGCGGCGGCTACGCGCGAGTCCCGCCGCGTAGCGCACGACACGTTCGACTTCTTCGCTGCTGTACGTGCACAGGTCGCTGGCGGCATCGTCGCCTTCCTGCTTGTCGCCGAAATAGACGCCGCCGGTGAGTTCGCGCACGACGATCAGGTCCACGCCCGCCAACTTGTCCGCTCGCAGCGGCGAGGCGTCCGAGGCGCCCGGCAAGGGCCGGATCGGGCGAAGGTTGGCGTAAACGCCGAGCAGCGCTCGCAGGTTCAGCAGGCCCTGCTCCGGCCGCAAAGCCGGATCGGCCGGCGGCGGGCCCGGCAGGCCCACCGCGCCCAGCAATACCGCGTCGGCCTCAAGGCAGAGGTCGCGCGTGGAGGAGGGGAAGGGGGCGCCCAGTTCGGCGAGCGCGCGGCCCCCGAACGGCGCCTCGCGCGTCTCAATATCCAGCGAGTGCCGGGCAGCCGCGGCCCGCAGCACGCGCAGGCCCGCGCGCATGACCTCCGGCCCTATTCCGTCGCCGGGCAGAACGGCAATGAGGGACGTCAATGGCTAGCCTCCCGCGCGCTGTTCCCAGGCGCTGATCCGGTCGCGCTGCTGGAGCAGGTAACCGAGTTGATCCACGCCGTTCATGAGGCAGTAACGCGCAAACCGGTCCAGTTCGAATGGCGCGGGCGGCCCCTGGGGCAGTTCGACCTGCGTCTTCTCGAGGTCGATCGCGATTTCCGCTCCCGGATTGGCCTTGAGCCAGCGGTGCGGCTGCTCGTCGATCACTACCGGGACGAAGCCGTTCTTGAGCGAGTTGTTGCGGAATATGTCGGCGATGCTGGTGCTGATCACGGCGCGCAGGCCGGCTTCCAGCAGGGCCCAGGGCGCGTGTTCGCGGGAGGAACCGCAACCGAAGTTGTCGCCCGCGACCAGGATGGTGCGGTCCCGGTTCTCGGGGCGGTTGAGCACGAAATCGGGGTCGAGCTCGCCGTCGCCGGCGTAGCGCCAGTCGTGGAAGGCCGCGTCGCCCAGGCCCTTGCGCACGGTGGTGGTGAGGAAGCGCGCCGGAATGATCTGGTCGGTATCGACGTTGTCGATGTCCAGCACCATGGTGCGCGATTCGATGCGGATGATCTTCTCCATGACGGCGCCCCGTTTCAGCGGTCCATCAGCTCGCGCGGGTCCGCCACGCGGCCCCGTATCGCGCTGGCCGCGGCGGTCAGCGGGCTGGCCAGGACGGTGCGCGCTCCCGGTCCCTGGCGGCCCTCGAAATTGCGGTTGCTGGTGCTGACGCAGAGCTTGCCGGCGCCGACCGTGTCGCCGTTCATGCCGATGCACATCGAGCAGCCCGCTTCGCGCCATTCGGCGCCCGCCGAAAGGAAGATTTCATGCAGCCCCTCGGCTTCGGCCTCGCGCTTCACGATCTGCGAGCCCGGCACGACCAGCATACGAACCTTGTCCGCGACCCGGTTTCCGCGCATCAACTCGGCGGCGGAGCGCAGGTCGCTCAGCCGGGAATTGGTGCAGCTGCCGAGGAAAACGATGTCTACCTCGCGCCCCTGCAGCGGCCTGCCCGGCTCCACGCCCATGTAGGCCAGGGCCTTGTCGATGGCGGGATCGCCGCTGCCGGGCACCGGTTCGTCGATCTGCGCCGACATACCGGGATTGGTGCCGTAGGTCACCATCGGGCGAAGCCGCCCCGCATCCAGGCTCACTTCCCGTTCGAACCGCGCGTCGCCGCTGTCCTCGAGTTCGCGCCAGCGCTCGAGCGCGGCGTCCCACTCGGCGCCCGCCGGCGCCATCGGGCGGCCATGCAGCCATTCGTAGGTGGTGTCGTCGGGCGCGATCATGCCGGCGCGGGCGCCGGCCTCGATGCTCATGTTGCACATGGTCATCCGCTGTTCCATCGTCAGCGACCGGATGGTCTCGCCGCGGTATTGCAGCACTCGACCGGTTCCGCCGCCCACGCCCAGTTTGCGGATGATCGCCAGGATCAGGTCCTTCGAGGTCACGCCAGGTCCCAGGTGGCCGCTCACGTTGACCGCCAGCGCTCCCGGGCGGCGCTGCAGCAGGCACTGCGTCGCCAGCACGTGGCCCACCTCCGTGGTGCCGATGCCGAAGGCCAGCGCGCCGAACGCGCCGTGGGTGCTGGTGTGGCTGTCTCCGCAGACTACCGTGTGGCCCGGCCACGTGGCGCCCTGCTCCGGACCGACTACATGCACGATTCCGCGCTCCGGACTGTCCAGGCCGCGAAGCTCCACGCCGAATTCCGCACAGTTTTCGATCATCGCTCGAACCTGGGCCGCGGCCGCGGGCAGCGCGACCCTGTCCAGCTCCTCCAGAGTGGAAGCCGGCTCGGTCGGCGTCGAGTGGTCCATCGTCGCCAGCGTGCGGTCCGGCCGGCGCACCGGCAGGCCGTTCGCGCGCAGCACGTCGAAGGCCTGCGGCGTGGTCACCTCATGCACCAGGTGCAGGTCGATGTAGAGCACCGCCGGCGTTTCCGGCGTTTCGGGAACGACTTCGTGCGCGTCCCAGATCTTTGCGAGCAGGGTCTGTCCGTGCATCGGCGTTCAGCCCTCCTTGTCGATTCCTTCCACCGGCTCCAGCCAGCCGCGCGGATCCTCCGTGCGCCCGTCGAAGAGCCCGAAAAAGGCGTCCTGCAGCGCCCGGGTCAGCTCGCCGGGCTTGCCGTTGCCGATCGTCAGCCGGTCCAGGCTGCGGACCGGCGTTATTTCCGCGGCGGTGCCCGCCAGGAAGACTTCGTCGGCGATGTACAGCACCTCGCGCGGCAGCGCCTCCTGTATGACCGGAATGCCCAGCCGCGTGGCGAGCTTGATCACCGTGTCGCGGGTGATCCCGGGAAGAATCGAAGCGGAGTAGGGCGGCGTGTAGAGCTTGCCCGCTACCGCCACGAAGACGTTTTCGCCGGCCCCTTCGCTGACCAGTCCGTCGTGGGTCATGGCAAGCCCCTCGACGTAGCCGTTCTCCTGGGCCTCGAGCGTGACCAGAACGCTGGACAGGTAGTTGCCGCCTGCCTTGGCGAGTGCGGGCACCGTGTTCGGCGCCACCCTTTGCCAGGACGTGCAGCAGATGTCCACGCCCTCGTCGGTTCCGCCGAGGTACGATCCCCATGTCCACGCGGCAACGGCCACGTGAACCGGTACGTTTTCCGACGGCAGGATCCTCAGGTCGCCGGCGCCGCGGAATGCGATCGGGCGGATATATGCGCCGTCGAACAGCCGGTTGCGGGCGATGACCGCGTGGCAGGCGCCGTTCACTTCCTCCGGCGTGTACGGAATCTTCAGCCGGTAAATCTTGGCCGAGTTGTACATGCGTCGCGTGTGCGCGCGAAGCCGGAAGATTACGGGCCCCAGGTGACTTGCGTAGCAGCGAATGCCCTCGAACACCGAAGTGCCGTAGTGCAGCGCGTGCGTCATTACATGAGTCTGGGCCTCCATGTACGGCTTGATCTCGCCGTCGTGCCAGATCCATTCGTCTTGTGCGGTCATGGCGTGAGGGTCTCCAGTACCTTCAGGGACAGCCGAAAACTGCGGCTCGCCGCGATTTTACGGCCCAAGGCGCCTGCGCGGGCCTCTTTTCGCCGCTTTTCCGGAATCCAGGCGCGCCTTGGCCCGCAGCGCCCGGTTCAGCACTTCCAGCAGGGCCTCGGCGCCGGCTTCCACGATGTCGGTACTGACCGCGCGTCCGCGGTACGAGGAGTCGCCCCAGCGCGCCGTGACCGTGGCCTCGCCCTGCGCGTCCTCACCCGTGGTGACGCTGCGCACGTCGAAGTGGATCAGCTCGACGCTCATTTCGGTGGCGCGCTCCAGCGCCTTGAAGGTCGCGTCGATCGGGCCATCGCCCACGGCCGCCTCGTCGCGCTGTTCGCCACTGTCGTGCTCCAGGCGCACCGCCGCCACCGCGAGCGTGCTGCCCCCGGTGTTGATGCGCAGTTCGCGCAGGCGCCAGGGACCCATCGCGGCCGTGTCCTTGTGCACGATCAGCGCCTCGATGTCGGCGTCGAACAGCTCCTTCTTGCGGTCGGCCAGCTTCTTGAACTCGATGAACGCACGGTTGAGCTGATCCTCGCTCAGTTCGAAGCCGAGCTGGCGGGTCCGGTCGCGGAAGGCGTGCCGTCCGGAGTGCTTGCCCAGCACCAGGTTGGAGCGGTGCATGCCAACGGACTCGGGACGCATGATTTCATAGGTCTCCGCGTGCTTGAGCATGCCGTGCTGGTGAATGCCGGCCTCGTGCGCGAAGGCGTTCTGGCCCACGATGGCCTTGTTGCGCGGCGTGTGCATGCCGGTGACGCTGGAGACCAGGCGGCTGGCCGGATATAGCCCGGTGGTTTCGATGCCGGTGTCCACGCCAAAGTAATCGGCGCGCACCTTGAGCGCCATCACCACCTCTTCCAGCGAGCAGTTTCCGGCGCGTTCTCCGATGCCGTTGACTGTGCACTCGATCTGCCGGGCGCCGCCCACGACGGCCGCCAGGCTGTTGGCCACCGAAAGCCCGAGGTCGTCATGGCAGTGGGCGCTCAGGACGACGTTTTCGATGCCGGGAACGGTCTCGCGAAGATGCTCGAACACCGCCTGAAACTGCTCCGGCATCGCGTAACCGACGGTGTCCGGAATGTTGACCGTGGTGGCGCCGGCCTCCACCACCGCGGTGACGATTTCGGTCAGGAATTCGGGCTCGGTGCGCGACGCGTCCTCCGGCGAGAACTCCACGTCGTCGCAGGCCTGCCTGGCCAGGCGCACCGCCTCGACCGCCCGGCGCACGATTTCGTCGCGGGCCATTTCCAGCTTGAACTTGCGGTGAATCTCGCTGGTCGCGACGAACACGTGGATGCGCTTGCGGGCTGCCGGCTCCAGGGCTCGGGCGGACTTCTCGATGTCGCCCTCGTGGCAGCGCGCCAGCGAACAGATGGTGACGCCCTTGATCGAGTTGGCCACTTCCCGCACCGACTCGAAATCGCCGGGCGAGGCCGCCGCAAAGCCCGCCTCGATGATGTCCACCCGCATGTCTCGGAGCGCGCGCGCCACCTTGAGCTTCTCGCGCAGCGTCATGCTGCAGCCGGGCGCCTGTTCGCCGTCGCGCAAGGTGGTGTCGAAGATTCGAACGCGATCCTGTTTGGCTTGCTGGTTCATGTTGAGGTTCTCGTCGGGTGGCGGTTATGCCCATAGAAAAAACCCCGCATCCGGTGTTCGGTTAGCGGGGTTTGAAATAAGGCTTCTGGAGTTGTCCGGGCTTATTCCTTACCCCGCTTTCGGTGCCCCGCAAGCAGTGCGAGCGCAGCCGGACGCAGGCCGATGGCGGCTGCGTGAAGGCTAAGGATAGAGCGCCGGGCGTCCATGTGCGCGGATTATGCGCCAAGCGGCCCGCATGTCAAGGCCGGCGCACTCGGACGCAGAGCCTGCCCGCCCGCGCTCGGCCCTTCAGATCGGGGCTCCCTTGCCTCAAACTGTCACACTCCCGAAACATGGCTGTACCCCAAGCTGTGCTAATATCCCGTGCCTTGAATCAGGCCGGTCTCTTGGAACCCGCCTGCTGTTCATGTGCCCGCTTTAGATGTACAGGGGGAGCTGTTGATGAAGCCATTTCTTAGGGGGTCGTTGTGCGCAGGGGCGCTGCTGGCTGCAGCCGCGCTGGCGGGAGCGACCACGCTGGAGGAGGTCGAGGCCGTCCAGGCCGATCGTGCGGAAGCCGGCAGGCAGTCGCAGAATCGGATCGACGACATCGTCAAGGAGACCGACTCGCTGGAGACCGAATACAAGCGGGTGCTGAAGGAACTCGAAGGCCTCAAGGTCTTCAATACTCTGATGCAGCGCCAGATTGACCGGCAGGAAAGCGATATCGGCAAGCTGAACGAGGCCATCGACGAAGTCGAGGCGACCGGCCGCCAGATGCTGCCGCTGATGGTGCGCATGATCGAGTCGCTGGAATTGTTCGTGGAGGCGGACGCGCCGTTCCTGCTGGATGAGCGCCGGCTCCGGGTCGGCGAACTCTACGGCCTGATGGAGCGCGAGGACGTTACGGTGGCCGAAAAATTCCGCAAGGTGCTTGAGGCCTACCAGATCGAGAACGACTACGGCCGCACGATCGAAGCCTACAAGGCTGCGGTGGAGCATGAGGGCGCGGAGTTGGAAGTGGACGTGCTGCGGGTCGGCCGAGTAGCGCTTGTTTACCAGACCGCGGACCAGAGTGCGACGCGCAGATGGGACCACGATGCCAAGGCCTGGGTTGACCTGGAAGGCAGTTACCGCAACCAGGTGCGCATGGGACTGCGGGTGGCGCAAGAGCTGGTGGCGCCGGATTTGTTGATGCTGCCGGTTGCGGCGCCGGAGGCCGGATAAATGACGATGACAAGAACGATTGCCGGCTCCGTGCTGGGCCTGCTGCTGGCTTTGCCCCTGCAGGCGCAGGAAGCGCTGACACTGGATGAACTGCTGGACCTGGTCGAGCAGGGCGCCGTTCGCGACAACGAGGAAATGCGCGCCCGCGAGGAGCAGTTCCGCCAGGCTCGCGGGGAGCAGCAAAGACTGCTGAACGAGGCGAACGCCGAGAAGTCGGCCGAGGAACGCCGCAGCCAGCGCCTGGAGAACGAGTACGGCGAGAACGAGCGCCGCATCGCGGCGCTGATGCAGACCCGCGACGAGCGGCTGGGCGCGCTCAAGGAACTGTTCGGCGTCACCCAGCAGGTCGCGGGTGATGCGCGTTCCAATTTCGAGAACTCGCTCACGAATGTGCAATACCCGGAAAGATCGGCCTTTCTCACCTCGCTGGCAGAGAAGCTGGGGTCCGGAATCGAACTGCCTTCCATAGAGGAGATGGAACGGTTGTGGTGGGAACTGCAGCGCGAAATGACCGAATCGGCGAAGATCGTGCGGTTCAGTACGGACGTGATCTCTCTGGACGGCCAACGCGAGCCGACAGACGTGGTGCGGGTCGGCCTGTTCAATATCGTGTCCGACGGCAAGTACCTGGCCTATCGGCCGGAAACCGGCAACCTGACCGAGCTCGGCCGCCAGCCGGAGGCCGGCCGCTACACGGGCAGCACGGAAGACCTGCTCGGCGCCGATTCCGGTGACGTGGTGCGCTTCGGACTGGATCCGACGCTGGGCGGCGTGCTCAATTCGCTGGTCGGCCAACCAAACCTGGTGGAGCGCATACAGCAGGGCGCATTGGTGGGCTATCTCATCCTCGCCCTGGGCGTCATTGGCCTTCTGATTTCGCTGGAACGCCTCGTGACTCTATCGCTGGCCAGCCGCAAGGTAACGGCGCAGCTGCGCAGTTCCACGCCATCCGACGACAATGCGCTGGGCCGCGTGCTCGCGGTTTACCACGAGAACAAGGACGTGGACACGGAGACGCTGGAACTCAAGCTGGGCGAGGCCATCTTCAAGGAAACGCCCAAGCTGAACCGCTCGTTGCTGTTCATACAGATCATCTCGGTGGTGGCGCCGCTGATGGGTCTGCTGGGAACCGTTACCGGCATGATCAAGACCTTCCAGGCGATCACGCTGTTCGGCACCGGCGATCCCAAGCTGATGGCGGGCGGCATCTCGCAGGCGCTGGTCACCACCGTACTGGGCCTGAGCGTCGCGATACCGATGGTGTTGCTGCATACCGTGGTGAGCGGACGCAGCCGCCGCATCGTGCAGATCCTGCAGGAGCAGAGCACCGGCATCGTGGCGGAGCATTCCGAAGCCCAGAACAAGGCTCCGGAATAGCCGGGCCGGAACGGAGGAGCGACTGATCGGTTTCGTTGACCATGTTTAGCTGGTTCTACGACGCCTTCGAGGCGATCCGTGACTTCATGGAACTCGGCGGAGACGTCCTGTTCCTGATTGCGCTGACCATCTTCCTTATGTGGATGCTGGTCTTCGAGCGGCTGGTGTTTTACCGGGTCGAGCTCGGCAAGCGGCGCGACGCCATCTACGAGGACTGGGAAGCACGCCACGAACGCCAGTCCTGGGAGGCCCACCAGATCCGCGACCGGATGATCTCGGAGTTCAATATGGCCGTGCGTCGCTCGCTGCCGATCGTACAGACGCTGGTGGCGCTCTGTCCGCTCCTGGGACTGTTGGGCACAGTTACGGGAATGATCGAAGTGTTCGACGTCATGGCCGTTGCCGGCAGCGGCAATCCGCGGTCCATGGCCTCAGGCGTGTCCAAGGCCACCATCCCCACCATGGCGGGCATGGTGGGCGCACTGTCGGGCGTTTTCTGGACGACCTACCTCACCCGGCGCGCCGATCGTGAGGTGGAGGAGCTGGAAGAGCACCTGACGATGGATCACTGAACCCTGGTCCGGACGCACGAAATCAACTGGAGAAAGCACTAATGCGCAGATCCATCATTCAAGCCGCAGGCGAGGAAGCCAAGGCCGAGATCAACCTCACGCCCATGCTGGACGTGGTGTTCATCATGCTGATCTTCTTCATCGTTACAGCCTCCTTCATCAAGGAGGCGGGCATCGACGTGAACCGGCCCGACGCTCCAACCGCACGGATTCAGGAGAAGGCCAACATCCTGGTGGCCATCAGCGCGGGGAACGAGATCTGGATCGACCGGCGACGCGTCGATCCAAGAGCGGTGCGGGCCAACATACAGCGCCTGCACGCGGAGGATCCCAAGCGTACGGTTATTATTCAGACAGACAAGCGGGCGTATACGGAAACGCTGGTCGGCGTCATGGATTCCGCTCGTCAGGCCGGCGTCTTCAACGTATCGATTGCGGCCAGCGATGACTGACGCAGTTTGCGTCAGACGGTCCGCGTCAGATGACCCGCGTCGAAGGCGGCTATAGCATAAATGCGCAAATCCATCATTCAAGCGGCAGGTGAAGACGGCAAGGCCGAGATCAACCTCACGCCCATGCTGGACGTGGTGTTCATCATGCTGATCTTCTTCATCGTTACAGCCTCCTTCATCAAGGAGGCGGGCATCGACGTGAACCGGCCCGACGCTCCAACCGCACGGATTCAGGAGAAGGCCAACATCCTGGTGGCCATCAGCGCGGGGAACGAGATCTGGATCGACCGGCGACGCGTCGATCCAAGAGCGGTGCGGGCCAACATACAGCGCCTGCACGCGGAGGATCCCAAGCGTACGGTTATTATTCAGACAGACAAGCGGGCGTATACGGAAACGCTGGTCGGCGTCATGGATTCCGCTCGTCAGGCCGGCGTTTTTGACGTTTCGATCGCGGCCAGAGATGATTGACGCGATTCGCGTCAGACGACTCGCGTCAGTCGGTTCGCGTAAGACGACTCGCGTCAGCTTGCGCGGAATGGCGTAGGAGGACTAGAAATGGACAAGCAACAGCCACGATTCCATTGGTCAAAGCGCTACGGGCTGGCATTGGCGGTAGGTGGCGTAGCTGCGCTGGCGCTTCTCTGGTTCATGCAATTCCTCATAACCACCGGCGAAGCGGCGCTCACCGAGGACCGCTCGACAGGTTTTGTCGATTTTGTGCGTGTAATTCCTGAGGAACTCCCACCGCCGCCAAAGCCGCCGGACAGGCCGCCGGAATTACAGGAGCCTCCGCCACCTATCACGACAGTTACAGGTGGCGAAGTGACGGGCCCGGCGGTTTTCGTAACGCCGCCACCTACCGTGGTCGATACGGGTACCGGGTCGACGCTGGGCACTCTCGTTTTCGATGGTGACCTCGTGCCGCTGGTGCCTCCCAATCCCATCTATCCGCAATCGGCGTTGAGAAGGGGGCTGGAGGGATATTGCGACCTGGAGTTTTCCATAACTGAACTCGGAACCACAACCGATGTGCGGGTAATCTATTGCACCAGTTCGCTGTTTGAGCGGGCTTCCATAAGGGCCATGCAGAAAGCAAAATACAAGCCGCGCGTGAACGACGGCGTTCCGATAGCGGTATACGGAAGGAGCCAGAGATTGTCCTTCGAGATTGAAAAATAGGGGAAGGAGGAAGACATGGCAGATCAACAGAAGGTCAAGCGCCGGGTAGGGCGCTATTTCGTGGCCTTGGCCATAGGCGGTTTCGCCGCGCTCTCGCTGCTTTGGGTTATGCAGTTCCTGATCGCCACCGGTCAGGCGGCGATCACCGAAGCGCTCGATGCGCGTTTCGTTGACTTTGTGCGGGTCAAGCGCGAGGAGACGGTCGAGCGCAAGCAGGAGAAGCCCGAGCGCCCGCCCGAAGTGGATGAACAGCCCCCCGAGCTTCCACAGCAGGACATGGACAGTTCGGACTTCGATTCGGCCGTTGCAGTGTCGGTCCCGAGCCCGGACATGAATGTGGGCCTGGACGGTGAGTTGGGCGATTTCAGCCTGGCCGAGGGCGACTACCTGCCGATCGTGAAGGTGGCGCCGATGTATCCGCGCCGCGCGCAGTCGAGAGGGCTGGAAGGCCACTGCGACCTGCAGTTCACCGTTACGCCGCTGGGTACTACGGCGGACGTAAGCGTCATCGAGTGCACCAGCTCCCTGTTCGAGCGGGCGTCGGTGCAGGCGCTGCTCAAGTTCAAGTACAAACCACGCGTCGTGAACGGCACCGCCATCGCCGTCCCCGGGCTGCGGCACAGGATTACGTTCCAGATTGAAGACTGACGCAGTGAAGGCCAGGTTCAACGTAATCTTCGCGGGGCTTGTGGGCCTTGCCCTGCTTGTTCCGGCTGGTTTCGCGCCGGCCCAGGAAGGAGAGCAGGACGAGCAGAAGACGAAGCGCAGCGAGGCCATGAGCGAGAGGGTGCACAGGCGTTTTTCCAGGGCGCAGGACGCCATGGAAGCAGAGGACTTTGCCACTGCCGAGGCATTGCTGCGGGAGATCACCGAACTGCGGGGCCTGACGCCCTACGAACGCGCCCAGACCAACAACTTCTACGGCTTCATTCACATCGAGAGGGAAGATTATCCCAGTGCGATTCAGTCCTTCCGCGGCGTCATCGCGATCGGTGGCCCGGACGTGATACCCGAAGGCCTGTACTATGGGACCATACAAACACTGTCGCGACTCTACGCACAGGTCGAGAATTATTCCGAGGCCATCAGGTTCGGTCTCCAGTGGATCGAATCCCAGGAAAGTCCGCAGCCAAACGACTACATCTTCCTGACGCAGGTGTATTTCGCGATGGACGATTGGCAGAACGCCCTGGACTATATCCTTCTGGGGATCGAGGCCGCCCGGAACGCCGGAATGGAAATCGACGAGAACTGGCTGAAATACCAGCTTGCCGCGCATTGGGAATTGGAGCAGTATCCCGAGGCCCTTGAAGTAAGCAAGATCCTACTGACTACCTGGCCAAAGAAGGATTACTGGATTCAGGTTCAGGGTCTTTACGCCACGGTGGAAGATGAGGCCCGGCAATTCTGGACATTCTGGAGCGCTTACGACCAGGGACTTCTGGACCGAAGCAACGAACTCGTGACGATGGCCCAACTCTTCATGCTGCGGGAAGTCCCCTACAAGGCGGCTGTCGTGCTGCAGGAGGGCTTGGACAGCGGCGAAATCGAAGCGACCGCCGTGAATTACCGCTACCTCGCGCAGGCCTGGCAGATGGCGCGGGAGGACCGCAAGGCCCTGGATCCTATGCGCAAGGCCGCCGAGAGCGAGGAGGACGTGGAGGACAAGGGAGAGCTCTACATGCGGCTGGCGGAAACCTATAACGCTTTGAGCGAGTATGACGACTGTGCTTCGTCGGCCCGTCAGGCCCTTCGGGAAGGCGAATTGAAGAGCGAGGGCAGGGCCTATATGCTGCTCGGGCAGTGCCTGTTCGAAAAGGAAGAATTCGACGATGCGGGCGACGCCTTCACCCGCGCGGCGCGCGACAGCGATACGCGCAGAACCGCCACGCAGTGGCAGAACTACCTGAGGAGAGAGGTCAAGCGGCGCAGCGACCTCGAGGCCCGGCTGGCCCAGTACGGCGGCTGATCCGCCAAAAGCGTATTAGGAAGGGGTATTTCAGTGCCCACGGTGCATTTCGTCGATTGCAAGGGGAACCCGCGTGATATCGAGGTTCCCGAAGGCTGCACTCTCATGGAGATTGCGCTGGAAAACGACGTCGAAGGGATCGTGGCGGAATGCGGCGGCTGCTGCGCCTGCGCGACATGCCACAGCTATATCGACGAGGAGTGGGTCGACAAGCTGCCTCCGATCGACGACATGGAAGACGCCATGCTCGATTGCGCGCTCGAGCGCAAGCCCAACAGCCGGCTGACATGCCAGATCCAGATGACGGCCGAACTGGCCGGCCTGAAGCTACGCGCCGCCGATAACGAAGCCTAGAGTTTGCCTTTCTCGAACTGGCTGTGGACTTCGGCCACCGGCGGCATGGCGGCCACCGGCGTCTTTTCTTCCATCTCGTTCTGCACGACCCGCATCACGCGCGCGACGTAGCGCCGGCGCGTGTCTTCGCGCTGGGCTTCGGCCTCCGCATCGGGCAGGAAGTTGTCGATGTCCTCGCGCTTGAACAGGCCGCCCTTCTCGATGAGGCGCTCGACGCTGTCCAGACGGTCGCGCAGCACCGACACCTCGCCGATCAGCGACATCAGGATCCCCAGGAGCCGGTCGGTTGCCGGGTCGGAAAAGTAGCGCGGCCGTTTCCCCCTGGCGGTGCGGCGCAGGCGGGGCGCTTCCTCGCCTGCGCTCATGCGCGAATTCCCGCCAGCGACTTGAAGCTCATTTCGTCCCGGGAGTAGTTGCGCTGGGTGACGTCCAGGTTGGACTTCATGAGTTCCAGTCCCACCTCGTCCGCCGGCCAGCCGCCCTTGACCGCTTCGGCGACCAGGTCGATGTCGGTCATGCAGCGGGCGAAGGACTCGTTGTTGTTGTAGCTCTCCCAGTCGTGCATGAACTGGTCGAACAGCGTGTCGCCGCGCGGGATGTCGAAGTGCAACATCCGGCCGCCGCTGCCAAGCAGCCGGCGGGTCTCGGCGAAGATGCGCGGCAGGGCCTTCTTGGAAGTCTCGTGCAGCATGATGTGCGATACGACCAGGTCGAAGCTGCCGTCCTCGTAGTCGGTGCATTCGGCGTTCTGCTGGCTGAAGTGCACCGCAACGCCCAGCGACTCCGCCCGGGTGTGGGCGTAGCGCAGCATGGGTGCGCCGACATCGATGGCATGGATCTCCGCATCGGGGAATACCTTGCCCCAGGGCAGGGTGCTGTTGCCGGCGCCGCAGCCCATGTCCAGGATGCGTTTCGGCTGGAAATCCGGCCAGATTCCGCGCATGCCGTTGCACAGCATGTGACCCAGGAAATCCCCTTCCGGCCCCCAGGCTCCGGCCATGTACATCTGCAGGCCGGTCTCGTACAGGGCGCCGGCCGTGATGTCGTCGGCAACCTGGTCGGTGTGGTAGCCGCCCGGCTGGATGTGAATGTCGTGCACCGTGTGGTAGCGCGGAATTTCGAGGTCCGGGTTCAGCTCGAGGCTGCCGCCGGCGTTCCCGTGCGTGGCCCGGAAGCGTTCGATCATGTCGGGAAGTTGCCGCTCGACCGTGTCCACCGTGGCGTCCCACATCATTTCCTGACTGCGGCGGGTCATCGCGCTCCACAGCTGGTAATACGGTTCCGACATCATCTTCTTGCGAATTTCGTCGCGATGCTGCGGCGGACGTCCGGTTTCCTTTTCGATGGCCGGCTTGATCTTCTCTTCGTAGAGGGAGAAGTTGCCGGGCATGATCGTGCCGGAGAGATGGGCCCGGAAAGCACGGACGAAGTCCATGCGGGAAGCTTCGTCGTGATTGGCGTCGGGCGTCAGGGCGTGAACGTTTCGAAACATTTGGAATTCCTCCCTCTCAAGGAGCCTGAATGGAGAATAGCACGGCTCAGACGGGCGCGATGAGCTCCACCCACTCGCCTACCGGACCGCGCCAGATGCCGGCCTCGCGGCCGTAATAAGGTGCGCCCGGCTGGTCCTTCAGCGTGTGTTCTCCGAGCGAATCGGAAACGAAGCTGACCATGCTGATCGACGGCGGCAGCCAGCCGTCCCGCTGCGGTCGCGGCTCGGCGGTTTCCGGCATGCTGTCGAGTTCGATCAGGTTGCTTCCGGAAAGGGACATCGTGCTCAGCATGAAGCGGTGATCGTACGGCAGGCCGTAGACCTGTCCCATGACCGTGATTCGCACCGGACGCGGTTCGCCGTAGCTGAGTTCGAAGCGCTCGCCCCAGGCGTCGCCGATCATCTCGACCGAAGGCCCTCCGAGGATCACGATGAAGGTGCGGTCGACGAAATCCACGGCCTCGGGCACGTCGAATTCCGTCCTCCGCTTGAACATGGTGAGGTACAGGAATTCCTTGGCCGGTCCCTGGACCTGCATGGCGCGGATGGCGTCCGTGATGGACAGGTCCGCGGGAGGCCCCAGGATGTGGAAGGGCGTGCCGAGGAGTTGTTTCTCCAGCGCATCGGTGTCCTGCACCATCAGTTCGGCCGCGTTCCAGCCCCAGCATCGATAGGCCGCGTAGCCTTCCGTTTCCGGCTGCTCCACGAACCGGAAATGAAATCCGGTGGTGGTTGCCGGCGCCATGAGCAGGAACTGCGCGCCTTCCACCGCCTCGGCGCCCCAGAATTTCGCCAGCTCCCCCGAAACCCGTCCGCCGCCGGTCGACTGGTAGCCCAGAAGCTCGTAGGCCTCTTCCATCGCGCCCAGGTCGGGCGCGGCGATCGTCACGCAACTGATCGGGCCGATCATAACGATGCCAGGTATCGGCGGGCGTCATCGATGCCGATGACCTCGCCGAATTTCTTGCTGATGTCGAACAGGTTGGCCTCGTGCGGCCGCTCGTCACGGTCGCCGGTGGCCTCGCGAACGACGATCGGAATGTAGCCGTACTGCAGCGCGTCCACTGCCGAGGCGCGTACGCAGCCGCTGGTGGTCAATCCGCAAATCAGCAGCGTATCGACTCCCAGCGAAGACAGCGTGGCCGCCAGGTGCGTGCCGAAGAACGCACTGGGGTATTTCTTGACGATCACCACCTCGCCCTCGGCCGGCTCCAGCCCGTCGCCGAAAGCGCAATAGGGCGACCCCTTCACAAGGTTGGCCAGCGCCGGCACCTTGCGGTAGAACACGCCGCCCTCCACCCCGGCGGCGTCATATTCCACGCAGGTGTGAAAAACGGGTATGCCGGCCTTGCGGCATTCGCCCAGCAGGTTCACCGCCTGGGCCAGTTCTTCCTCCACGCCCGCGTAGAGCGAGCATTCGGGGTCCAGGTAGGCCTGAACGAAGTCGATGATCAGCAGCGCGGGCCTGGCCCCGGGCTGGATCGAGCCGCCGAAACCGGCCTGGCTGTAGTCCTGGTCGAGTTCCACCATGATTTCAGATAATCCCCCGTTCCTTCAGTCCGGCGAGCCTGTCATCGTCGTAGTCGAGCAGGCCCCGGTAGATTTCGTCGTTGTGCTGTCCGATCTCCGGCGCCGGGTTCCGTATCCGCCCGGGCGTCAGCGACAGCTTGGGCGCCACGTTCTGCATCTTCAGATCGCCGAACTTCGGGTGCATGACCGAAACGATCGCATCGCGTGCCTTGAAGTGCGCGTCCTCGAGCATTTCCGGCGCCCGGTAGATCTTGCCGGACGGGACGCCGCTCTCGTCCATCAGCGCCTCCAGCTCGGCGGCGTCCTTGGTCGCGGTCCATTCCGCGATAAGCTCATCGAGTTCCGTCTGCGTCTCGCCACGCGCGGCATGGCTGGAGTAGCGGGGATCGTCGGCCAGTTCCGGCCGCCCCATGGCCGCGCTCAAGCGCCGGAAAACGCTGTCCTGGTTGGCCGCGATCAGGATGTAGGTACCGTCCCTGGTGGGATAGACGTTCGACGGCGCCACACGCGGCAGAATGGACCCGGTGCGCTCGCGGACATAGCCGGCCTGCTGGTATTCGGTGACGAGCGATTCCATCATGTTGAGCACCGCCTCGTAGATCGCGGAATCCACGATCTGCCCTTCGCCCGTGCGCTCGCGGTGATGCAGGGCGGATAGGGCCCCGATGCAGGCGAAGGTGGCCGCGAGCTGGTCGCCTATGCTGATGCCCACGCGGCTTGGCGGAGTGGAGGGATCGCCGGCTACGTAGCGCAATCCGCCCATGGCCTCGCCGATCGCGCCGTAGCCGGCCCGCGAGGAATAGGGGCCGGTCTGCCCATAGCCGGACACGCGTATCAGGATCAGCGCGGGATTGATGTCGTGCAGTTCCTCCCAGGACAGGTTCCAGCGCTCCAGCGTTCCCGGCCGGAAGTTCTCCAGCAGGAAGTCGGCCTGGGCGACCAGTTCCTTGAGGATATCCTGGCCCTCTTTCTCGCGAAGATTCAGCGTGATCGCCTTTTTGTTCCGGGAAATCACCGGCCACCACAGCGACATTCCGTGGGCTTTCTCCTGGCCCCAGTCACGCATCGGATCCGGCCGGTCCGGCGCTTCCACCTTGATCACCTCGGCGCCGAAATCCGCCATCAGTTGCCCGCAGAACGGGCCCGCCAGCAGCGCCCCGAGTTCAATCAGCCTCAGATCGGCCAGCGGGCCGGTCTTGTCCGTCATGTTCGTGGTTCCCCTTATCGTGCGAAAAGCCCGGCCCCGCTTGTTTCCGGGGCCGGGCCATGATGAAGTTTGAACATACATTGTATAGAATACGCTGCCTTGGTTTGAGGGGGACGGCATTTCGATGACTGCCAGCGCGCGTCGTGTTTCGATTGTGGAAGTGGGTCCGCGGGACGGCCTGCAATCCGAGGAAGTGTTGCCGACCGAGGTCAAGCTGGATTTCATTCGCCGCGCGGTGGACGCGGGGATACGCAAGGTGGAGGCAGTCAGTTTCGTCCACCCGAAGCGGGTTCCGCAGATGGCCGATGCCGAAGACGTGGTTCGCGGCGTGCCGAAGCGCGACGATCTGATTCTCATCGGCCTGATCCTGAACCAGCGCGGCTTCGAACGCGCCCGGGATTGCGGCATCGACGAGGTGGGCATGGTCGTGGTGTCCAGCGACACCTATAACCGGCGCAACCAGGGTGTCTCCAGCCTCGAATCCATCGACGCCTGGCTCAAGATTGCGAAGGAAGCGAAGAAGGAAGGGATACGGGCCAATTGCATGGTTTCGTCGGCCTTCGGTTGCCCCTTCGAAGGTGAGGTTCCCCCGGAACGTGTGGTGGAGTACGCCGAACGAGTGGCCGAGGGCGACCCGGTGGAACTGGGGATCGCCGATTCCATCGGCGTGGCCGTGCCGGCGCAGATCACGGACGTTCTCGGGCGTATTTCCGAACGTCTGCCCGGCCTGCCGATCCGGGTGCACCTGCACAATACGCGCAACACCGGGCTGGCCAACGCCCAGGCGGCGCTGGATGCCGGCGTGGCGTCCATCGACGCCAGCATCGGCGGGATAGGCGGTTGCCCCTTTGCGCCGCTGGCGACCGGCAACATTCCGACCGACGACCTGCTTTACCTTCTGTCGAGGTCGGGAGTGGAGACCGGCGTGTCGTTGAAGAAGATCATCGAAACCAGTGGCTGGCTGCGCGAGCAGCTCGGCCACGGCGATTTGCCTGCGATGCTGCCACGCGCGGGAATATTCCCGGACGTGGCCATGGGCGCGCAGGCCTGAACTGAAATACACACGGGAGAAACAGCATGAGCTTTCGCTTGGGCGTGGATGTGGGCGGTACTTTTACCGACCTGCTCCTGGTTAACGAGCAGTCGGGGGAGATGTACACCGCAAAAGTCCCCAGCACGCCGGAGGATTCGTCGATCGGCGTGTCCAACGGCATCGACCGGGTTTGCGGCGACGCGGACGTGGATCCCGGGGACATCACTCATGTCATGCATGGGACCACGGTCGCTACCAATACCATCCTCACGGGGACGGGCGCGAAGGTAGGGCTGGTTACGACCAAAGGCTACCGGCAGGTACTGCAGATTGCCCGTTCCTTCGTGCCGGGCGGCTTGGGCGGATGGGTGATCTACAACAAGAGCCTGCCGATCGCGCCGCTGGCGCTGACCATCGAAGCGGACGAGCGCGTGGGCGCCGACGGATCGGTGGTGCACGAACTCAACGTCGGGTCCCTGGAGGCGGAACTGCAGAAGCTGGCCGGGAAGGGCGTGGAAGCGCTGACCGTGTCGCTGATCAACTCCTTCGCCAACCCGGCGCACGAGCAGCAGGTCCGTGAGGTCGCCGAACGCGTTCTCCCCGGCGTTCCGGTGTCGCTGTCATCGGAAGTCGTTCCGGAGATGCAGGAATACGAGCGCACGATCACCACGGTCGCCAACTCCTATGTGCGCCCGAAGGTGGCGACCTACGTACGCAACCTCGAGCAGCAGCTCAACGACACGATGAGCGGTGTGCAACTGCACGTGCTGCGCTCCGACGGCGGTCTGGCCTCCGCGGACGCGGCCGAGGCCGTCCCGGTCAACCTGCTGATGAGCGGCCCGGCCGGCGGCGTTTCCGGCGCCATCTGGATTGCCTCGCAGGCCGATCACAACAACCTGCTGACCTTCGACATGGGCGGCACGTCCACCGACGTGGCGCTCGTGCAGGACGGTCAGGCGCAATTGAGGCGCGAGACCACCGTGGGGGACGTGACCGTGCGCGCTTCATCGGTGGACGTGCGCACCGTGGGCGCCGGGGGCGGTTCCATCGCCCACGTTCCGGAGCTCACCGGCGCGCTGCGCGTCGGACCGCAGAGCGCCGGCGCCGATCCGGGACCGGCGGCCTACGCCAAGGGTGGCGAGGAGCCGACGGTTACCGACGCCAACGTGGTGCTCGGCTACCTGCCGGCGGAGGTGCGACTTGGCGGCGACATGAAGCTGGACCGCGGCGCGGCCGAAGCCGCCGTGCAGAAGATCGCCGACGCCCTGGGGCTTTCGCTGATGGAGGCGGCCTCGGGCATCGTAAGCCTGGTGAACGAGAACATGTACGGCGCCCTGAGGCTGGTATCGGTGGAGCAGGGCCACGACCCGCGCGAATTCGCGCTGATCGCCTTCGGCGGAGCCGGCCCCTTGCACGCCAACGCGCTGGGCAGGCTCATGAGTTCCTGGCCGGTCATCATTCCTCCGGGGCCTGGCGTGCTGTGCGCCTACGGCGACGCCACCACGCGGGTGCGCAACGAAGCCTCGCGAACCTTCATCCGGCGATTCGGGCGCACCAAGGCCGAAGAAGCGGCGGATATTTTCGCGGACCTTGCCGAGCAGGCTTCACAGGCACTGGACGAGGAGGGCATTCCGCGCAGTGACCAGACCCTGAGCTACCAGGCGGACATCCGCTACCACGGACAGGGTTTGCTGCTGACCGTCGATTTCGAACTGGACGACTTGCGGCAGCAGGGCCTGGATGTGATCGGAGACAGATTCGATCAGATGCATGAGCAACTTTTCACCTTCGCACTTCCCGAAGACAAGGAGCTCGTCAATCTGCGTGCCGTATCCGAGGGCAAGCCCACGGTGGTGCGCGCATTACGGGTTGCCCAGGGCGACGCCAGCCCTGCAGCCGCCGAAATGGTCACGCACGAAATCTACGTCGATGGCGGCATGCAGGAAGCCATGCTGTATGACCGCTCCAAACTGAAGGCCGGCAACGTGATAAACGGCCCGGCCATCGTTCTGGAGATGGACTCGACCACGCTGATTCTCCCTGCTCACGAGGGGCAGGTGGACGAATACGGCAACATCCTGATTACGCCTTCAGATTCCTGAACGGGAGTTAGACAATGCCTGCACAAATCATAGAAAGCCGCCCACGCCCCTATAACCGCGTGGAGCTGGATCCCATTACGCTGGACATCATCGAAAACGCGATGCTCAACGCCCGCTGGGAGATGGACGCGGTGCTGTTCCGCACCGCCATGTCGCCCGGCATCCGCGAGCAGCACGACGAGTTCCCCATGATCGCCAACCTGGAAGGCAAGATGGTCGTGGGGCAGTTCGGCAGTTTCATTCACGGCTTCAAGGAGGCCTACGACGGGACGATCGAGGAAGGCGACATGTTCCTCACCACGGACCCCTATGCCTGTAACGGGGCCGTGAGCCACGCCAACGACTGGCTGCTGCTGCGGCCGATCTACAAGGACGGGCGCCTGATCGCCTACGCGTCGATGTTCGGACACATGACCGACATCGGCGGCAAGGTGCCCGGCAGCCTGCCCACCGACGCCCGGCAGATCTTCGAGGAGGGCATTCGTGTGCCTCCGGTCAAGATCTACAAGAATGACGAACTGCAGGAAGATGTCCTGCGCCTGATACTTCACAATTGCCGGCTGCCGCACTGGAACCGCAGCGACTTCAACGCCATCGTGGCCGCCATCCGCACCGCGGAGAAGCGCGTGCTGGAGATGGCGGAGCGATTCGGCGACGACGTCTACTACTCCGCGCTGGAAGAACTGCTTGACCGTAACAAGCGTGCCATGGGCACGCTCATCAACATGACGGTGCCGGAGACGAAGCAGTATTTCGAGGACTTCATCTGCGACGACGGGCTGGGCATGGGGCCGTACAAGATCAAGTGCGCGATGTGGCGTGAGGGCGAGAAGGTGATCTTCGACTTCGAGGGCACCGATCCCCAATCCATCAGCTCGGTGAACTTCTACCTGAACGAGGAAATGTTCAAGATGTTCGCCGGCGTGTACATGATCATGGTTTTCGATCCACAGATCATGTTCAACGACGGGTTCTATGATCTGATGGAGGTGCGCATTCCCGAGGGGACCTTGCTCAAGCCCAGGTTCCCGGCGGCGCTGTCATGCCGCACCCACGCCCTGGGACGCATTTTCGACATCCTGGGCGGGCTGCTGGGGCAGGGCAACCCGGATTTCTTGTGTGCGGCCGGCTTTTCCGACAGCCCGCACTTCATGTATTCCGGCTACCGGCGCGCCGACGGCGAGTGGTACCAGCTCTACCAGATCGGCTTCGGCGGGATTCCCGGCAAGCCCTTCGGCGACGGCCCCGACGGCCATTCGCTGTGGCCGAGCTTCACCAACGTGCCGAACGAATTCCTGGAGAGCTACTTCCCATTGCGCATCGACGTCTACGAGACCCTGGCGGACAGCGGCGGTCCCGGCCTGCACCGCGGCGGCAACGCATTGCGGGTGGGTTACCGGTTCCTGGAACCGGGCGAGATCTCGATCCATGACGACCGCTGGCTCACCTATCCCTGGGGAGTGAATGGCGGCCTGCCCGGACAGCGCAGCCGCAAGATCCTGCACCGCACGGACGGCAGCGAGGAATTGCTGCAGTCGAAATGCGACCGGATCAAGGTGGAGCCGGGCGACCTGCTGTACTTCGACACCTGGGGGGGCGGCGGCTGGGGCGACCCGCTCAAGCGTCCCGCCGAGCAGGTGGGCTTCGATGTCGCTGCCGGCCTGGTTAGTGTGGATGGCGCGCGCCGCTACGGTGTGGTCTGCAATGAGGACGGCGAGGTGGACGACGGCGCGACTGAGAAACTGCGTTCGGACATGGCCACCGAGCGTGGCGACACTCTGCTGTTCGATTTCGGCGGAACCACGGAGGAACTGAAGGCCCGCTGCGAAGAGGAGACCGGTCTGCCGGCCCCCGCCGCGCCCGAATTCCAGAACTGGTTCGGTTCCGCCGCGTAAGCAAAGCCGAGTACATCCACTTGGCGAGGGCGTCCCGCCCTCGAAGCCTGCTGCCGTTAATCCGGCTGCAGGCTTTCGAGTTGCCGGTTCAAATCTATCGCTGCGCCGCCTTCGTCGGCGTTACGGGCGACGAAGGTTTTTCCCATGGCGGCTTCGTTGTTCAATACGGCGACCGTGACGGTAGCCAGGTCTTCGCGTTCCATCAAGCGCCGGCCTGAACCGCCCTGTTCGAGGACGATGGGCTTTTCCCCTCCGGGATTGTCGCGGAGGCCCGGACCGCGCACGATCGTATAGGGAAGGCCGGATTCGCGGAGGTAGTCCTCGGCGCGTCCTTTCCATACCAGGACATTGCCGAATCTCTCGTTCAGCGGCGAGTCCGGGTTCCCCGCGCTGGCCGCCGAGATCATCACGTAGTGCTTCACGCCGATTTTCCCGGCGACGTCAATGAGATAACGGGTGCCGATCCAATCGACCTGCTCCGGATCGTTCGGTCCTTGCGCCTGGGTTGCCCCATGCGCCGTCACAATGAAGTCCACGTCCCTCACGACCGCGTCCACGCTTTCCCTTGAGGTCAGGTCCATCTGCCGCCAGGCGAAGTCGCCTCCCACCGGTTCCGCCGCCCTTTCGGGACTGCGGCTAGTGGGCACAACCTCGTACCCCTGCTCTTCGAGCATGGCGATGATGAAGCGGCCGGTGCCGCCCGAGGCGCCAACCACGAGCACCTTATGGCTTTCCTGCGCCAACACCGGAGTCGCCAGAATCAGGCCAAGGGCCATCGACAGGATTTGCCGCCTTGCTACGTTGCTGTTCATTGGAGATTCCATTGCGCGCCACCTGCGCCATTCTGCCATCAGCAAAGGCTGCTATCGGCGCCCCAGGATACACACCTGCAGTCTTTGCACAGTACGCTTAAACTCCTGATTATGCGCCGCAGAGAAATCTGGATCCTGGGGCTCCTGGTTTTTGGGGTGGCTACCGTCGCGCTTCATTCATACGTGAAATCCAGCTACGCACTAACGGTTGGGTCGGTCGCGCGTATGGGCAATATCGCAGTGGGCGAACCGGCGTCCGACTTTTCCTTGCTCGACATTAATGGAAGGCGCGTCGAGTTGTCGCAGTTCCGCGACCGGAAAGTGGTCGTGCTCCAGTTCTGGACGAGTTGGTGCTCAACCTGCGATGAGAGTCTCGAACAATTTCAAAGTCTGAACCACTGGCTCAGCGATCGCGGCATTGAATTCCTGGCCGTCAACGTGGGCGAGAACCCGCAAACGGTTCGAGAGAAGATTGATGATCTGTCAGAAAAGACCGAACGCAGGTTTAAGGAGCCGGTGCCGTGGGTCCCGTTCAGTTTCGGTGTGCTGACCGATCCGGCCGCCGAAGTCAGGACACGTTTCCGTTTGCCCGGGGTGCCGGTGCTGGCGATAGTCGGAATGGATGGCCGAATCGAGCATATTGAATCCGGCTACCCGCCCCGAGGCCGACTCCGGTGGCGGAACCGTTCCAATCGTCTTGAGCGCGTGTCCGACAAACTGAAGAGCTTGACCACGCCGGCGGAAGATCCCGGCGGCAGGCGGAATCCATGAGCGCGGTCTTCGAGATAGCCCGGGAAAGCCTTGTGAGCCTTTTGCAGCGGCGGGGGTTGAGGGGCTTCATGCTGTTCTGCACGATTCTGACCATGGTGCTCGGCCTGGCCGCCGCCGCAGCACGCATTTACGTCGAGGACGCGTTGGACGCGGTTGCCCAGTACGAGTCGCAGCAGGACGAGTCGCAGCAGACAGAGGAGGCCGGCGAAGTCGACGTCTACGAGCAAGCCGGCTACAACAGGTCACTCGCGCGCTTTGGTGCGAATGTCATCGTCTGGTACGTCGGCGTATCGGTGTTCCTCGGCATTCTCGCGACTCTCTACCTCGGCGCCACCGGGGTCCGCCGCGATATGGGTTCGGGGACGGCCAGGCAAGCAGTCTCCGGATCCGTGACGCGGGGGGAGTACCTTCTTGGGAAATACCTGGCCGCAATGACCGTGATAACAGGCTTCTGGCTGATCCTGGGCACCGAATTGGCCTTGTTTATGAGTTTGCTCCAGGAGGAAGGCACACCTGCTCATTGGCATTTTGAAATCGTCTATCTGCTTAGCCTGGGTCTGCTTTCCGGTTCCATGGCCTTCATGCTTTCCCTGTACATGCCGCCTTTTCTTGCCGGGTTACTGGCGCTTATTGCGGATGGAGAGCTGTTCAGGGAGTCTCTCGGTGAAAGCAACCCGTTCTACTACCTGCATTTCGTGTTGCCCGATTCGGGTTTGTTCGATGTGAGTCAATTGAGCAATATTGCTGCGTACACCGATGGGGTTGGTGTATTTTTTCGGATCCTTTATACGCTGAACTTTGCGGCCATTCTGTTCCTTGTAGCTCTATTGCGCTTTCACTTCGCGGACCTGAAACGCTATGAACAGGATGAAGAATGGCTCGCCGGTCTCAAGCAGGAAACCGATCCGCGCTAAAGGCCTGTCGTACCGGCGGAGCAGCGGAGATCTTCGGCTCATCGCCAGCCGCAGTATGATGCACTTTCGGTCGCGGGAACGGGGTGAGGGATGAACGAACGGCACAATGAGCCCTGGTGGGCGGTGATCGGACCCGAGGAGGGCGAGTCCCTTTGGCAGCCGCTGCCTTCACGGGGCTATGTGGACCTCAAGCTAACGCCCGAGAACACGCCCTACGACGGCTTTACGTCGGGCACGCAGTTGCTGCCTCCGGGCTGTCATATCCGCGAGCACGGCCACCGGCGCAACCACGAGCTGATCTTCGTCCACAAGGGCAAGGGGCGGGTGGAGATCGAGGGAAACGAGTATCCGATCACGGAAGGATCGACCGTGCTGTTCGGCAGGTATGCGCGCCACATACTTGAGAATACCGGCGACATAGATATGGAGTTGTTCTGGGTGTTTCTGCCGCCCGGCCTGGAGCACTGGTTTCGCGGAATCGGCCGCAAGCGCCGGCCGGGCGAACCGATGCCCGAAGCGTTCCCACGCCCCGAGGGCGTGGAGGAATTGATGGAATGGATGCGGTTCGTGCCGCCCGCCAACCGCAACACAGACGGGGAGAAACAATAGTGATGAAGTATTTCGGAGGTAGCGCGGCCATCCCGCTGCTGACAATGCTCGTCGCGGCCTGCGCCGGACCGCCTTCGAGTAACGCGGTATACGACCGGGCGGCCGCCAGGGATGAGATCTGGACGAAGGAGCAGGCGATTTTCGAGGGCAGGAGCCGCGGCGACCTGGGGGTCTACGTGGGCTTAACGGCTGGCGATTACATGGGCTGGCCACCGGGCTCGCCGGACCCGCTCGGGGTCGAGCAGTTGCGTGAGGGCGCCGAGCAGATGCGCGGCAAGGACCAGGAGGAGATCGCCATGGAGTTCGGCGACATCACTTTTTCCGGCAACACCGCGGTGATCTACTACAGCACGCACAAGACACGCCTGCCCGATGGAGAAACGGTAGACCAGACGGCGGACATTGCCCATGTCTGGGTCCGGGAGGCAGGCGAATGGAAACTGCTCGGCGCCCTGGGACGCTACACGTCACCGGGCTACGACCGGGAGCAAGCCAAGGCGGAGATCTGGGAAAAGGAGCAGGCCATCTACGCAGCCCGCGGACAGGGTGACCTTCAGTATTACGTCGATAACGCTTCGGAGCATTATTTGGGTTGGCCTCCGGGCTGGCAAAAGCCGTCGGGGATTGACCAGTTGCGGGCCGGGGTCGAGCAGATGCGTGGAATCGATCAGGAAGAACTCACCCTGGAGTTCGGCAACATTGCGTTCTCCGGAAATACGGCAGTGATTTACTACCGCACCCATCGGACCCGCATGCCGGGCGGGGAGCCGGTGGACCAGCATTTCGAGATCACGCACATCTGGGCGTTCGAGTCCGGCGAATGGAGACTCTTGGGCGCCATGGGGCGGACCAGGGCGCCAGTCTCAGGGACTAATTGACGCCTATCGCGTCGCAGGGAGCGTAAACGCGTATGTCCTATGACAGCGTTCGGCAGCAATGGCTGGCCGGCCCGGAGGAATTCTGGGCCGAGGCGGCGGAAGGCATTGACTGGACCGTCAGGTGGGGGGAGGTCCTCGACCGCGGTTCGCCGTCCGGGCGATGGTTTCCCGGCGCTGAACTGAACACCTGTTACAACGCGCTGGACCGGCATGCGGATTCCCCGGCGGCGCACAGCACGGCGCTCATTTACGACAGCGCCATGACCGGCGCGATCCGCAGGTTTACGTATGCCGAACTTCGCGACCGCGTGGCGCAACTGGCCGGTGCGATCCAGGAGGCCGGACTTTCCCGCGGCGACCGCGCGCTGATCTATATGCCGATGATTCCCGAAGCGGTCATGGCCATGCTGGCCTGCGCCCGGCTTGGGGTCGTTCACTCGGTAGTCTTCGGAGGATTCGCCGCCCGGGAACTGGCGACCCGGATTACACAGGCGCGCCCGAAACTGATCCTCACGGCCAGTTGCGGCCTGGAGCCCAATCGCATCGTCGAGTACAAACCTCTGCTGGATGGCGCCCTGGCCCAGTCCGCGCATCGTCCGGAGCTTGTCGTTCTCCTGCAACGGCCGGAACTCGAAGCGGAGCTGAAAGGCAAAGGCGAAGTGGAATGGACGGACTTCGTGCGGGATGCCGGGGCCGCCGATTGTGTTCCCGTCAACGCGACCGATCCCCTATACATCCTCTATACCTCGGGCACTACCGGGCAACCGAAGGGCATCGTGCGCGACAACGGCGGGCATGCCGTGGCGCTGCACTGGTCGATGAGGGCGCTGTACGGCATATCGGCCGGCGACGTGTTCTGGGCGGCCTCCGACATAGGCTGGGTGGTCGGTCACTCGTACATCGTCTACGGGCCGCTGCTGGCCGGCGCCACTTCCGTGCTGTACGAAGGCAAGCCGGTCGGCACGCCGGATGCGGGCGCGTTCTGGCGGGTCGTCAGCCAGCATGGAGTCAACGCGTTGTTTACGGCGCCGACCGCGATCCGCGCGATCAAGCGGGAAGATCCCGAACTTGCCCACGCCGGGCAGCACGACCTTGGCTCGCTTCGGGCGCTGTTCCTGGCGGGAGAAAGATGCGACCCGGATACCCTGGAGTGGTCCGGCAAGGTGCTCGGAATTCCAGTCATCGACCACTGGTGGCAGACCGAGACCGGCTGGGCGGTTGCCGGCAACCTGCTGGGTGAGGGACTGTTCGAGGTGAAGGCCGGATCCGCCGGCAGGGCGCTTCCGGGTTGGGACGTGCGGGTGCTGGACGAGAACGGCGCCGAAGTGCCGGCCGGAGAAACGGGATCCATCGTTTGCCGCCTGCCGTTGCCGCCGGGCGCATTGCCGACACTGTGGCAGGCCGACGACCGCTTTCGGGAAACATACCTGAGCGATTTCGACGGCTGCTATACCACCGGCGACGCCGGCTATATGGATGCCGAGGGCTATCTCTACGTCATGACCCGGACCGACGACGTCATCAACGTGGCCGGCCACCGCCTTTCGACCGGCGCGCTCGAGGAAGTGCTGGCGATGCACCCGGACGTGGCCGAATGCGCCGTGACCGGTATTGCCGATGCCTTGAAAGGGCAGGTTCCGCTGGGATTTTTGTGCCTGAAGTCCGGGATCGAACGGGCGGAAAGCGAGATCGTGAGTGAGTGCGTCTCACTGGTCCGCGAGCACATCGGACCCGTCGCCGCGTTCCGCAAGGCCCTGGTCGTGGACCGATTGCCGAAGACGCGCTCGGGCAAGGTCCTGCGCGGGGTGCTGGCGAAGATCGCCGACGGCGCGGAGTATGCGTTTCCGGCCACCATCGATGACCCCGCCATCCTGGGAGAAATCGAATCCAGCCTGCAGAGCGCCGGAATCCGCGCCGAATGAACACCCGCGAGGGCAGGCTTTCCGGGGAAGGCTACGGCTGGTACGTGGTTTTCGTGCTGTGCGTGTGCGGCGTGGTGGCTTTCATCGACCGGCAGATCATCAACCTGCTGGTGGAGTACATCAAGGCCGATTTGGCGGTCAGCGACACCCAGATCAGCCTCCTGCAGGGCTTTGCCTTCGCGGTCTTCTACGCGCTCGTGGCGATTCCGTTGGGGCGAATCGCCGACAGCACCAACCGGCGCCTGCTGATTACCGTCGGCATCTGCGCCTGGACGATGGCCGCCATTTGCTGCGGTCTGGCGCAGACCTACGCCCAGCTTTTCTTTGCCCGGATGATGGTGGGTGTGGGCGAGGCGGTGCTGACGCCTGCCGGCTTCTCCCTGCTGGCCGACTTCTTCAGGCCCAGGCGGCTGGCGCGGCCCGTCAGCGTCTTTACCGCGTCCAGCTTCTTCGGTTCGGGCATCGCGCTGATGGTGGGCGGATACATCGTCAATGCGATCCAGGCCGCCGACGGAATCTCGCTGCCGTTCTTCGGACCGTTGCGCCTGTGGCAGGCCGTGTTCATCATTGGCGCATTGCCCGGCATTCCGGCCGCCATCTGGTTTTTCCTGTCGGTTCGTGAGCCGCCCCGGCGAAGCGCGCCTTCCAGCCTGCAAAGTTCCCTGGAATACCGGCGCGGCTTTCTGGAGGCCATGCGCTATGTCGGCAACAACCGCCGCCTGTTCCTGGCGATCTACGCGGGCATTTCGTTCCTGGCCGCGGCCCAGTTCGCGCTGGGCGCCTGGATTCCGGCGTACTTCATTCGCATCCATGGCTGGTCGGCGGGAGACATCGGCTACGCCCAGGGCTTCGTTTTCCTCGTATGCGCCACGATAGGCGTCGTGGGGGGCGGTTGGCTTACCGACGCCATGCAGGCGCGCGGCCATCGCGACGCCAATCTCAAGACCTCCACGTTCGGCGGGCTGCTGGCAATGCCATTTGCCGTGGCGATCCCCCTTGCATCCGATCCGATGGTTGCCGTCGCGTTGCTCGCCCCGGCCGTGATGTTCGGCGCCATACCGTTCGGCGGCGGCGTCGCGGCGCTTCCGATGGTCTCGCCCCCTCAGTTCCGCGCCCAGCTCGTCGCGTTTTACCTGCTGGTTGCGAACATTCTGGGTCAGGCGGGCGGGCCCTGGCTGGTCGCGCAGTTCACCGACCGGGTATTTGCCGATGACGCAGCCGTGGGATGGTCGCTGATGATCTCGGTGCCGCTGCTCCTGGCGATCGGCAGCCTGCTCACGCTGTCCGGATGGCGGCCGTTGCGCGCGCAATTGGCCGATGCATCGGCCTAGCGCCGGATATTGCACGAGAAAGAAACCTCAAGGATCAAAACCATGAAACGCGTGATCTTCTGCGCCGCCCTGGCCAGCGTGCTTGGAGCGGCGACCGCCTTTGCGCAGGACCCTCTGCCGCGCGCCCAACCCGCCGATGTGGGGATGAAGGAATCGGGCATGGACGCGCTGGCGGCGTCCATGCGCGCTCTGGTGGACGAAGGTCGCCGTGCCGGCGTCGTGTGGGGCGTGGCCAGGCACGGCAAGCTCGTGCAACTGGAAGCGTACGGACACCGCGACCGCGAAGCAGGCCTTCCGATGGAGGCGGACACCGTGTTCCGGATCTATTCCCAAAGCCGGGCGGTCACGGGCGCCGCCATCCTCACGCTGGTGGACGACGGGTCGATGGGTCTGGACGACCCCGTTGCCAATTACCTGCCGGAGATCGCCGCCATGCCGGTGATTGCGGAACTGCGCCGCGACCAGGTCGTGCGCACCGTGCCGCAGGACCCGCCCATGACCATCCGGCACCTGTTCAATTACACCGCCGGCCTTGGCTATGCCGTCAGCTGGCCCGCCGGCGTCGGCATTGAACAGCGGGAGATTCTGTCGCTCGAGCACACGCTGGAGGACATGGTCGACAAGTTGTCCACTTATCCGCTGCTGGCCCAGCCGGGCGAGAAATGGATTTACGGCTTTCATTCCGATGTGCTCGGGGCCCTGGCGGAAGAGGTGTCGGGAACAGACCTCAGCGATTTCCTTGACCGCCGTTTGTTCACACCCCTGGGCCTGAAGGACACGGGGTACTGGGTTCGCCGCGGGTCCAACGACCGACTGGCCATCGTGTACGGGCCCGACGACTCCGGCGCCCTGGTGCGCCGCGACGCCCCGCCCTCCGGTTCCTATACGGAACCGGGCATCTTTTTCTCCGCCGGCGGCGGCCTCGTTTCGACGGTGCCCGACTATCTCCGTTTCGGTCAGATGATCCTGAACGGCGGCGAACTGGACGGGGCACGCATTCTCAAGGCCGGGACCGTGGCGGAAATGGGCGCCAATGCCCTGGGACCGACCCAGGGGACGGTGTCCTTTGGCGACGGTTTTGTCCCGCCCAAACCCTTTGCCGGATACGGTTGGGGCCTGGCCATCGGCGTGCGTCTGGCCGACGGCGTACACACAGTGCCCGGCTCGCCGGGGGACCTGGTCTGGGGCGGTTTGGCCAACACCACCTTTTTCTTCGATCCGGTCGAGAACATCGTCGCCGTGGCCATGACGCAATATCTGGGGCCCGACTCCGCCGAGCTGGTCTTCCGCCTGCGCGAAGGGGTTTACGGTGCGCTCGCGGATTAAGTTCGTTACGGAGCGGATCATGAAACGCCTGCTGACACTTCTCACGCTTGTCTGCGCTCTTGCTGCGACAGGCGTTTCCGTGGCGATGGAGCCGGCGGACCCGCAGGACGTGGGTCTGTCTCCCCTGGCCCTGGAGCACCTTGAGAAGGCCATGACCGCGCTGGTGGAGACTGACCGGCGTGCCGGCGTGGTGTGGGCAGTGGCCAAGGACGGCAAACTGGTCGCCCTCAAGGCGGCAGGGTTCCGCAACAGGGAAGAAGGCCTGCCCATGGAGACGGACTCCCTGTTTCGCTATTACTCCATGACGCGCACCATCACTACGGTCGCCGTGATGATCAACTACGAAGAGGGCCGGTTCAAGCTCGACGATCCGGTTTCGAAGTACATCCCGGCCTTCGCCGACACGCCGGTGCTGAAAGACCGCAAAGGCACGGAGACCGAACCTCAGGCCACGCCGCTGACCATTTATCACCTGCTGACCTATACGTCCGGTCTCGGTTATCCCTTCGATTACGATCCCTCTCTCGAGGTGACGTTCGAGAAAACGTTGTGGCCCGGTTTGACCATTAAGGAGGGCGTGGATTATCTCGCCACCCGTCCGCTGCTTTTTCAGCCGGGCGCCCGCTGGTACTACGGTTTTTCCAGCGACGTGCTCGGGCGATTGGTGGAGATCTGGTCGGGCCGGCCCTATGACGAATTTCTGCAGGAACGGGTGTTCGATCCCCTCGATCTTAAGGACATGGGTTTCACGGTGCCCGACGACGATTGGCACCGCATGGCCGAGGTTTACGCTCCCGGCGAAGACGGCGGATTGGTCAACGCCACGGCACGCGTGCCCAACATCAATTCCTTCCGCGACGGTGAAACCATGTTCTCGGGCGGCGGCGGTCTCGCCGGGACGGCCATGGACTACCTCCGCGTGGCGCAAATGCTGCTGAACGGGGGCAAGCTCGACGGCAAGCGCCTGCTCAAGACCGACTCCGTCGCGTTGATGACCCGCAACCACCTCACCCCGGACCAGGGCCCGCTCAACTGGTACGCCCAGGGACGCTTTGCCGACAACGATCCGTGGACCCGGCTCAACGGCTATGGCTGGGGCCTGAGCATCGGCGTGCGCGCCGAAGGGGGCGGTCACGCCATCGCCGGCGGTCAGGGCGAATTCAAATGGGACGGTCTCGCCAACACCACGTATCTTGTCGATCCGGAAAACGCCATCGTTGCGGTGGCGCTTACCCAGTACCTTGGCCCTGGCCAGGACGACCTGGAGATGGCCCTGCGCACATCCTTGTACGGAGCGGTATTGGATTAGAGTTCCGTCCGCGGTCTCAGGAGTTGATTTCCCGCAGCAGGCGGGACAATTCGCCGTTATAGCGGTCGGCGACGGTCACCGTGCAGAAGTGCCCGCCCTCCGGCAGCATTACCCGGCGCGCGCCGGGAATCCGCTCGGCCAGTTCCCGCGCCATGCCGGGGGGCGTGAGCACATCGTCTTTCGCCGATATGACACCGGTCGGGACGCGGATTCCGTGGATTTCCTCTCTCAGGTCATGCGTCATGACGGCATTCAGCCGCCCCAGTTCCGCCTCGACCCCCGGAAACACCTTGAGGCGGTCCGCGACGATCCTGTCCCTGCCCGGATAGGAGTCCTCGATCGCCCACGCCGGAGTGACCAGCAGGGTCCCCGAGAAAAGGTAACTCTCGGCGCCGGCGTCCAGCAGGATCTTGCGCCGGAGCTGGAACAGTTCGACGAACAGCGGCGTAGGCCCGGCCCAGCTTGAGCTGAGGACGAGCGATCGGACCCGGGCCGGCGCTCTCAGCGCAAGGTGCTGTCCGATGGCGCCTCCGGTCGAGTGACCGACGATATGCGCCGCTTCGATTCCAAGCGCGTCCATCAGCGCCAGTGCGTCATCCGCCATCTCGCTGACGCTGCTGTGCAGCGGCGCCTCCGGGCTGCGCCCCACGCCGCGATGGTCGTAGGTCACGACGCGGTAGCACGGCGAGAAATACTCGACCTGCTTGCGCCAGAACACTCCCGATCCGCCCAGCCCAGCGACCAGCAGCAGGACCTCCCCCTCGCCATGCTCCTCGACGAAAAGCTCAGCGTCGCCTGCGGAAATCAGGGGCACGAATACTACGAGGGCGGCACGCCCTCGCTCCCGGGGTAGCGGTCTATGACCAGGACAGCGTGACCGCCTTGGTCTTGGTGTAGAGGTCCAGGGCCGCTTCGCCGAACTCGCGCCCCCAGCCGGACTGCTTGTTGCCTCCAAACGGCATCGTGGGATCCATCGCCGCGTGGCAATTCACACCGACCTGTCCGGCGTCGATCAGCCGGGTCATGCGCATCGCCGTTTCAAGGTCGCGCGTCCAGACGCTGCCGGACAGCCCGTAGGTCGTGTCATTGCCGCGCGCCGCCAGCGACTCGAAGTCCTCGTCGTCCGAGAAGGTCTGCATCGAAATCACCGGGCCGAACACCTCTTCGCGAACGATTTGCATACCCGGTTCGCAGTCCGTAAACAGCGTCGGCTCGATGAACCAGCCGTCGCGGTCCACGCGATTGCCGCCGGTGACGCGCCGCGCGCCTTCCTTTTCCGCACGGGCAATCATTCCCTCGACCCGCTCGCACTGCCGCTCGGTTATCAACGGACCGATCATGTTGGCCGGGTCCGAGCCGGGTCCGATCTGCATGCTGCCGGCGAATCCGGCGATTCCCGCCGCCAGGTCGTCTGCGATCTTTTCGTGCACGAACAGGCGGCTGCCGCACACGCAGTTCTGGCCGGACAGCAGAAAACCGGCCATGGCCACGCCGGGCACCGTGGTCGCCAGGTCCGCATCCGGAAATACGAACACCGGGGACTTGCCGCCCAGCTCCAGCGAAACTTTCTTCAGATTGCCCGCCGCGGCCTTGACGATGATCCGTCCGACCTCGGTCGAACCGGTGAAGGCGATCTTGTCCACGTCGTCGTGCGCGGTCAGCGCGGCGCCGGCCTCTTCACCGAGTCCGTTCACGACGTTGAAAACACCGTCCGGGAAGCCGGCTTCCTGCGCAATCTCCGCCATCAGCAAGCCCGCGATGGGAGCGTCTTCCGCGGGCTTGAGCACCAGCGTGCAGCCGGCCGCCAGCACCGGCGCGATCTTGAGCATTTCCATGCCGTACGGATAGTTCCAGGGCGTGATCGCGCCCACAACGCCGATCGGTTCCCGCAGGGTATAGGCAAGCAGGTCGGTCGGGGACTTGCCCATGGCCGAAGACGGCATGGTCTTGCCGGTGATCTTGTTCGTCCACCCCGCGTAGTAGCGCAGGAACAGGGACGCGAACGGCGCCGATCCCTCGGCGATCATGCGCGGCAGTCCACCGTCCAGGATCGACAACTCAGTAATGTCCTTCGCATTGGCCTCCATCAGCTCCGCGAACCTGAGAATGAGTCTTGCACGCTGGTCCGGCGCTACCGCGGCCCAGGCCGGCAGCGCCGCCCGGGCTGCCGCTACCGCCGCATCGACTTCACTCTGTCCGCCCAGATGCAATTGCGAGATCGGGCTTCCGGTGGCTGGATCCAGAACGTCCCGCAAGCTCCCGCTCGCGACGCGTTCGCCGTTGATGAAGTGCGGTTGCGGGCGGCTCAGCCGCTCGGCCGGATTGGTCGAGATTCCCATGGCGGCATCCCCCGATGCAAAGGAACGTTGATTCTATGCAGCGCGGCTGACACCGTAAAGTCGCCATTCACCGCGTTTATGGCAGGGCAACGCGTTTTCTATTGGCGGTATGGGGCCGGTCTCGTGTACATTTGCCGGGTACCCTGCGACGGCCTGACCGACCATGACCACACTGCCCGAACCGTGCCGGCCCATTACCCGTGAAGAAATAGAAATCTACGAACGCGACGGAGTCGTATGTCTGCGGGGCATACTGGATCGGCGCTGGATCGATTCGCTGATTCCGGCTGCCAGGCGGATCGCCGTAGACAACGAGGATGTCGGACTGCTGCCGACGTATCCCGGTCGCTACATGTCGCGCAAGGTGCCGGAATTCCGCAAGTTCGTGTTCGAATCGCCGGTGGCCGAAGCGGCGGCCCGGGTCATGAGGTCGAGCATGGTGCGCTTTTTCTTTGACGAGTTTTTCGTCAAGCCTCCGCGCTCCAGCAAGACCACGATATGGCACTGTGACCGGATGGGCTGGCCCACGGTCGGCAAGATGGTGCCTTCGATATGGGTGCCTCTGACGCGGATCGCCGAAGAGAATTCGCTGGAGTGCATTGCCGGTTCGCAGAGCCAGGACGTGCGCTACTGGCTGTTCTCGCCCAATGCGCGCCAGATGGAGAGGCCGGACGACCGCGTGCCGCATCCGGATGGAGAAAAACTCCGCGCCGATCCCGCCAACCACTTTCTGAAATGGGCGATGGAACCCGGCGATATCCTGATCGTGCATCCGTGGACGCTGCACTACTCGCACGGCAACAACGCGGACGACTGGCGGATCGCGTTGTCCATTCGAGTCTTCGGCGACGATATTCGCTGGCATCCAAGGCCGGACTGCGTGAACCTGGCAGGTGTCAGTTTCGACGAGATGATCGAAGGGGAGCCGCCCGGGGGACCGCTGTTTCCCGTCTTGTGGTCGGAAGACGGCTACCGGGACGGCGATGGCGATTTCCCCACGGGTTTTGCGACCGCCTGGAGCCGTGATCGGCGCACCGACATCAACGAGTACGAAGCGTTCAAGCGCGCGATGGCGGCGCAGAAGGCGGGCTGACCTCACCCTTTGGCAGGTGAGGCAGGGGAGGTCGACAATGAATTCGAAACACGACGAACTGTCCCGGGCGCAGGTGGAGCGCGCCGGTCTGCCGGGCCCCGGCGAGGAGCCGCACTTTCTTCCTCATCCGGTGATGGACCGCCTGCTGGAAGCGGTGATCGTCCTGGGCGGCGAGCTCTGGATCGAGCGGGACCGGCGCCGTGCGCTGGAGTCGCTGCTGCATTCCAAGGGCCTGGTTGCGCCCGAGGAAATCGAAGCCCATTCCGAGTCCGATACGCAGGGCCGGCAGGAGGAGTTGGCTGCCCTGGTGAGTCGTTTGCTCGACCCGCTTCGCACCATGCGCGCCGACGGCTAGCGCCGCCCCCAGCCGACGTGCGTTAATCTCTGAGTGCATTCGGCGCCACTGAAATACAGGAAAGCTGATATGGAACAAAGAAACCCCGGCAAGCATCCCCAGCCCCCGAGGAGGGAGGACGCGAGCCACATGGAGTACATGACCGAGGTCCGCAACTTCGCGATACGGTCGTGGTTTCCCGAAATCGCCGGCGAGGTTGGCGGCATCGCCGCGCAAGCCGGCATGCCCGCGGTGATTGACTCGGACCAGTACGCACAGCTTGCGCCGGAAATCGATCGGAGCCCGGCGGTTGCCGGTTGGAAGCGGGTCATGCGCAGCCAACAGCAGCTTGCCTGGCAGAAGCTGCAGGACTCGTACGCGGCCGATCGCGAATTCTGGGAAGGCCGACTGACGGAGGCCGAAGAACGCAACCCCGGTCGCCTGCACTGCGATCCGGACTTCCACGTGCCGGAGTCGGCCTGCGAGGACATCCACCTGCAGCCTGGCGGTTATTGCGGCGACAACCTGGCGGGCTTTGTCTTCTATCACGGCACCCGCGTCTTCTACCAGGGCGACAACGACAAGGATGAAATTCACGAAGCCTGCGTGGACGACATGCGGCTGCCGGCGGACGGGCAGGTCCGGCGAATCCTGGACCTCGGCTGTTCGATCGGGCAATGCACGACGGTGCTGAAGGAGCGGCACCCCGAGGCGGAGGTCTGGGGACTGGACGTGGCCCTGCCCATGCTTCGCTATGCGCACATGCGCGCTACCGATATGGGCTTGGACGTGCATTTTCAGCAGGCCCTGGCGGAGAACATGCAACATGACGACGATTCTTTCGACGCGGTGCTTGCCTACATACTGTTTCACGAGGTCCCCGAGCACACCTTCGAACCGATCGTCCGCGAAATGCTGAGAGTGCTGCGCCCGGGCGGCACACTCACGGTGATCGATACGCCCAATTCCACTGTGTTTCCCACCCCGAACTGGATGTGGAAGGTGTTCGACGCGCGCTACAACTGCGAGCCGTATTCCCAGGCATTCGGTGCGTTCGATTTCGCGGCCCTGCTTGATAAGGTCGGATTCGAGGACGTCAGTAAGGAAACCACCAACACGTTTCTTCTCAATACGCTGGCCACCAAGCCCGGCTGAGCAATGCGCCGCGATAGCCCGGGCGCCGACGGCGCGGCGCTGATCGATGCGCTGATCGAGGCGGTCGGGCCGGAACACGCGGCCACGTCGGAGGAAGCGAGGGAACTCGCTTCGCAGGACGTTTACCGCAGCGTCGAGATGCCGCTGGCCGTGGTCAGCCCCGGTTCCACGCAGGAAGTGCAGGCCGTGCTGCGGGCCTGCCATGCGCACGCAACGGCGACGTTTGTGCGGGGCGGCGGCATGTCGTACACGGACGCCTTTCTGCCTGATCGCGAGCGATCCATCGTCCTGGACACCGGCCGCCTCAACGCGGTGCGCGAGATCAATGCGCACGATCTGTACGCCACGGTGGAGGCCGGATGCACCTGGTCCGCCGTGGATGCGGAACTAGCCGAACACGGGCTGAGGTCGGTGTTCTGGGGGCCGATGTCCGGCCGGCTTTCGACCGTCGGCGGCGCCATGTCGCAGGGGGCGGTCACTTTCGGCTCGGGAAGGCACGGGCCATCGGTTTCGGCTGCATTGGGGCTGGAAGTCGTGCTGGGTGACGGCAGCGTGCTGGTGACCGGTTCCGGAGGGCAGCCGGAGCACAGTTCCTTTTTCCGGGAATACGGCCCGGACCTCACCGGGCTCTTCTGCGGCGACGCGGGCGCCCTGGGAGTGAAGACGGCGGTGACGCTCAAGCTGGAGCCGCGTCCCGCTGCCGGCGAGGGCCTGAGTTTCTCGTTCGATGATTTTTCCCAACTCGTGGAGGCGACTCGGCGCGTGTCCCGCAGCGGCCTCGCCACCGAGGTGTTCGGCGCTGAGACCGAACTGATTCGGCAGGCCGCGGGCCGGGCCGAGCTGAAGCAGGACGCACGAAACTTATTCACCATCATGCGCGCCGCTTCAGGGCCCGTACAGGCCCTGCGCAAGGGACTGCGGGTGGTCATGGGCGGGCGCCGGTTCCTGAACGCCTCCAAGTACCTGCTGAACTTCCTGACCGAAGGGGCGGACGCGGCGGAACTGCGCATGAATCTGCGACGGATACGCAGGGCGGTCGGTGATCGGGGCATTGAAGTGGCCAATACCATGGCCGAGTATGCGCGCGCGGCCCCGTTTCCGGCCCCGATGATCGTGAGCCCCACTGGCCGCCGGCTGTTGCCCCTGCATGCGATCGTTCCGTTTTCGGGTGCCGTGGGCCTGCATGAAGAGTACCTGCAATACGTAGAGGGTATTCGGGGAGAGTGCGAAGAGAAGAGCGTGCAGGCATTCGTCGTGTACAGCACCAGTGCCAGGGCCGGGTTCCTCTGGGAGGTGGTGATTTACTGGGATGACGAGTGGCTTTCCTACCATCGCCGGTATCTTCCGGAAGAAATGAAAGGCGTCGCGAGCGAGGGCCGGGCGAACCCCGAGGGCCGGGAGCTTGTGGAGCGGATGCGCGTGGATCTGATCGAGCTCATGTACCGCCATGGCGCGGTGCACCTTCAGATCGGCCGCGCCTACCCGTATGCGAGAGACCGCGACCCCGGGGCCCTGGAGTTGCTGCGCTCCGTCAAGCGGCAGGTGGATCCCTCGGGGCTGATCAATCCCGGCGCCCTCGGCATCTAGCAACCCGTGGCGGAAGAAATTGCGATTGTCGGCGCCGGCATCGGCGGCCTGGCTCTGGCGCTGGGGCTGGCCCGCGCGGGCCAGCGGCTGCGCGTCTATGAGCAGGCGCCCGAGCTCAGGGAGATCGGCGCCGGCGTTTCGCTGTCGCCGAACGCCGTCAAGGGACTTCGTTACCTGGGCATCGGCGAGCGACTGGAGGCGCTGGCCGACGAGCCGCCGACCCAGGTCACGCGCCACTACGCCAACGGCAAGGTGCTGGTGAACTTCCGGCGCCACAACACCCGCGAGCAACTGGGCGCGCCATACCTGCAGGCCCATCGCGCCGATCTGCATGATCTTCTGCGCGAAAGACTGGCCACGCTGCAGCCTGATGCGCTGGTGCTGGACAGGGAACTGACGGCCGTTTCGGTCGATTCGGCGAGTGCTTATGTATTGGGTTTTGCCGACGGGTCGCAGGCAGCCGCCGATTTGCTGGTCGGCGCCGACGGGCTCAAGTCCACCGTGCGCCGCGAGGTCTTCTCCGAACCGGCGCCCGAGTTCTCCGGCTTCGTGGCCTGGAGGGGCCTGGTGACCCGGGACGAGTTGGGCGCGGAACAGTCCCGCCCCGGTTCCATGGTGTTCGTGGCGCCGGGCCGGATGTTCGTTCGCTACCCCGTACGCCACGGGGCATTGCAGAACTTCGTGGCATTCTCGCGGGCGGACAACTGGACCGCGGAAGGCTGGTCGCAGACCGGCGATATCGGTTCGGTGCGTGGCGTCTTTTCCGACTTTCACGAGGACGCTCGTGTTGTGCTTGGAGCTTTTTCCGGCACGCGCTGCCACAAGTGGGGCCTTTTTTCGCGTCCACCCCTGCCTCGCTGGGTCAAGGGCCGGGCTACCGTGCTGGGCGACGCCGCCCACCCGATGCTGCCCTGGTTGGGCCAGGGCGCCGCGATGGCGATCGAGGACGCGGTGATCCTATGCCGATCGCTGATCGAGTTCAAAGGGGCCGATGAGGCGCTGCGTCGCTACGAGAACGCCCGCCTGGAGCGCGTGACCGTCATCCACCGCGAGTCCCTTCACGGGGGCGAGCGCCTGATGCAGCAGGACCCGGACGAATTGGCCCGAAGGCCCGTAGTCACCGAGGAAACCCTAGGCCTTTCCCACTACGATCCCGCAACCGAACCGCTCTAGAACGGGAGGCGGTCAGGGCAGCGGGTCGGATTTTCCGGCCAGGGCGTTGGTAACGCGGGCCACCAGGGCGCGGCCGCGCTCGTTGAGTTGCTTCTGCTGTTCCGCATCCGGCTTGAAGGTTTCGATTTCCGTGCCGACGTTGAGGCCATGGCGCTCGAGCACCGCTTCCAGTGCGGCGAGGCGGTCAATCAGGACGTAGAGCTCGTGCGTAAGCGTCATTACGGCCTGGCCCACGCCAGGCATGTCGTCCGCCGTGAGCGTCGGGCGGTCGGGATTGTTGAAGGACCTGGGGTCGTCGTTCATCCGGGCTTACGCGCGGTCACGACGTAGGGGTAGGGATAACCCTGATTGCCTATCGCGCGACCGTCAACCTCCTCGAAACCGACGTCCTCCAGCGCCGCGACCAGGTCCAGGCTGGCGGACTCTCGCCAGAACGGCTCGCCGCCGAAACGCGCGAGCTGGTCGGCCTGCCATTCCTGGACCTTGTTCAGGTGCGCGTAGCGCGCGACGTCGCTCATCAGCAGGTCGCCGCCGGGCTTCAGCACCCGGTAGGCCTCGGCAAAGGAGTCCCGGATCGCGTCGGCGGGCATTTCGTGCAGAAGGATGTACGAGGTGACCAGGTCGAAGTGCTCGTCGTCGAAGCCGGTGTCCTCGGCGGCGCGCAGATACAGTTGCCAGCCGTAGCCGCAGGAGTTGCCGGTGCGCAGCGCGTGCTCCAGTGTGCGGATCGAAACGTCCACTCCGGTGATTTCCGCGTCCGGATAGGTCTCGGCCAGCGCCCGTGTGAAGTGCCCGGTGGAGCAGCCCATCTCGAGAATGCGGCCGTAGCTTTCCTTGGGCGCCAGCCCGGCCACCATGCGCCGCTGTGTGAAAATGCCGCCCGGATAGGTGGCGTCCACGATCAGCCTGTGGACGATCTCGCCATGAACGAAACCCATGTAGGGATGCCCGTCCCATCCGCCGCGGGTGCGGTGAATCTCCACGCCATCGAAATAGTCAGGAACCTTGAAGTCCTCGTCGGCAACGAGCCGCGACGGTCCTTCGTCGTAACGCGCGAGCAGTTCGGTCACGCCCGGCTTGAGTTCCTCGAACGCGTTCATCGCGATCAGTCCGTGCTGGCGCGAATGCCATTCGCCGATCGTTTGCTGCACTCGGTAGCCCGGTTCACTGGACAGGACGCCGGTGACGGCTTGGTGGCGCTCGTCGAGGTCGTCCGGCAGGGACGACCCGTCACCGAAGCGGGTGCTCAGTTCCTCCTGGACGCCCTTTCGCACTCCGGTCGTGCCGTGAAATACGTGGGCCAGGAAATCGACGGAAGCGCGACCGCGCTGGCGGAGTTTCGGTTGCAGCGTGTTGTTCATGATGACGCGGCCCTCAGTTTCGCAAGATCCTTGTCGGTCAGACGATAGCGGGTCAGCAGCAAGATTGCCACACACCCCATGAACGTCGGGACGTAGGACATCCCGAGCAGCAGGGCCCTCGATACTTCCGGCGTCCACAGTTGAATTTCCGGCAGGCCCGGTTCGAAACCGGCCACCCGCAGGGCCCAGCCCACGATCAACGGTCCCGTGGCGAAAGTGACTTTCTCGACAAAGCTGTAGACGGCCGTGTACACGCCTTCGCGCCGGATTCCGGTCCGGCTGGAATCGAATTCGATCGTATCGGTAAGCATCGACATGGCCATGACGATGTTGCCGCTCGCCGCAACCGCAATGATCGCGCCCCGCGCCAGGATCAGCGGCAAGGGTTCGCCCGGCCCGGCCAGCATCCAGCTCGATACGCCGGCCAGGTAGCAGAATGCGGCCAGCAGGTAGGTCTCGCGCTTGCCGATGCGTTTCGAAATGGCCACGAGCAGCGGCGTGCTGCAGGTGGACACGATGGTGACCACGATGCCGTAGTAGAAAAGAACGGTCAGCGGGAGTTTGAGATAAAAGCTGACGAAAAACACCACGGTCGCCTGCGAGGATGCGATGCCGATCAGCTGCGCCGCCTTTACCGCGATCAGCCGCAGAAAATGCGGGTTGCCGAGAATGGGGCGGAATTGCCGAAAGACGTTGATCCGCTCGACGCCCGCGTCGGTGAAGCGCGCGCCGGCCGTGCCGAACCAGGTGATCAGCATGGCGGCGAGGATGACGGCTCCGCCGCCCGCGCCGATTACGGCGTACGCGTCCCAGTTCTCTCTCCCCAGATTTTCCAGGACCAGCGGGGCGATCGAAGTGGCGAGGAACACGCCGCTAGCGATGAACACCATGCGATAGCCGTGAATCGCCGAACGTTCGTGGTAGCTGTCGGTCATTTCCGCCGGCATGGCCATGTAGGGAACGTTGAACAGCGTATAGCCGACCGTATACATCAACAGGGCCAAGAAAACGTAGCTCGCAGTCAGCCACTTCCAGTCGAAGACCGGAGTCGTGAAGATCAGCACGAACGCCAGCGCGGACACGAATGCGCCGGCCAGGAGAAACGGCCGCCGCCGGCCGACCGACGTCTTCACCCGGTCGCTCCAGCCACCCACGATGGGGTCGCTGACCACGTCCAGGAGTTTGGTCAGGAAGATCAGCGCACCGGCAAGAAGCGGATCGATTCCCAAGACGTTGACCAGGTAGAACAGTCCCAGCACGCTGACCGCATTCATCAGCAGCGCCACGCCCAGCGCGCCGGTGCCCCAGCAAACGCGGATGCGCTGCGAAATCACGGCATCCTGCCGGGAACGCCTTGGGGAGAGCGAGCGATCAGTCCGTGTCCCAGGGCACGAGGCGGTCGACCAGCGCCGAGCCGTGGACCATGGTCCGCAGCGGCGGCATCGCCAGCAGCGACTCCGGGAAGGTCGGCGCCGGCGGCGAAAGCGCGTCCAGTTCGGCCAGCGTCTCCGCGTCCAGCTCCAGGCCCACGCAGGCCAGGTTCTGATCCATCTGCTTGAGGTTGCGGGCGCCGACGATCGGGATGACCGGCGCCGGACGGTGCAGCAGCCAGGCCAGCGCGACGGTCGCCGGCGCGGCGCCCAGGCGGTCCGCGACCTTCTGCAGGCCCTGGGCCACCTTGAGGTTGTGCGGCGTGAGCATGCGCCCGCCCATGGGTCCGCCCAGTCGTCCCTCTCCCTCGACCGAGCCGTCTTTCGCGACCGTGTACTTGCCGGTGAGCGCGCCGAACAGCAGCGGGCTCCAGGCGGTAATCGCCATGTCCTGGAACTTCGCCAGCGGGAAGAACGCGTTCTCGATCGTGCGTTCCGCCAGGTTGTACTGGAGCTGGAAGGCGGTGAATTGCGTCCAGCCGCGCTCCGCGGCCGCCGCGTTCATCGCCGCGACCCACCAGGCCGGCGCGTTTGAAACGCCGATGTGCAGGATCTTGCCGAGCCGAACTTGGTCGTCCAGCGCACGCATGACCTCTAATGGCGGGGTCAGTCCGTCGGCGGCGTGCACCCAGTAGAGGTCCAGGTAGTCGGTCTTGAGCCGCTCGAGGCTGCCCTCCAGCGAGCGGACCAGGTTGGCCCGGTGGTTGCCGCCGGCGTTCGGGTCGTCCGGATCGGTGTTCATCGAGTACTTGCTTGCCAGGATGATCCGCCCGCGGTCCTCGCCCATGAAGCGGCCCAGCATGCTCTCGCTGGCGCCCATGCCGTACATGTCGGCCGTGTCGATGAAGTTTCCGCCGGCGGCGAGGTACGCGTCGTAGACGGCGCGGCAATCCTCTTCCCCGGCGTACAGGTGGGCCGTCCCGCCGAACGTCATCGCGCCCAGGCACAGTTCGGAAACGCGCAGGCTGCTCGAGCCCAGCAATCTCAGTTTCATTGGTGGAATCCTCCCGGCAGCTACTTCCCGTCCTCTGCGGGTTCGCGCGCCATATCGTGGTATTCGGGGTTGGGGGTCATTCCGGTGGCCATCGCCACGCGGTTGCTGAAGTTGAAGAAGCCGGTCACGTTGGCGATGTCCCAGATGTCCCGCTCGCTGAAGCCCGCGTCGCGCAGCCGCGCGCGGTCTTCCGCACCGGTTTCCTTCGGGCTGACCGTGGCCTTCCAGGCGAAGTCCAGCATGACCCGCTGGCGCGGCGTGATCTCCGCCTCGCGGTAGTTCATCACCAGCACCTCGCCCAGCAGCGGGTCGCCCGAAAGCTTGCGCACCGCCGCGCCGTGGGCGACCAGGCAATACAGGCAATGATTGGCCGAGGACACCACGACGGCGATCATTTCGCGCTCCAGTTTGCTCAGGCCCGAGTCGGCCAGCATCAGTTCGTCGTAGATTTCGCGGAAGACGCGGAGCTTTTCGCTGCTGAAGGAATGCGCGGTCAGCACGTTGGGCACGAAGCCCAGCTTTTCCTCGCACAGCGCGAAATAGTCGCGCATGTCCCCGGCCAGTTCGTCCCGCCGCAGCGGCGGGATGTCGAGCGCCATCACCTCGTCACGAATGCTCATGCCGCATCCTCCCCGCGGGCCGCAAAGTCCGCCTTGCCGACCAGAATCAGGTCGTAAATCTCCTGCGCGCGGCCGCCAATGCGCTCGATCAGCCTCTGGTGCGACCCTTCCGCCGCTTCCCGCCAGCGGGCTTCCTGCTCCTCGCTCAGTTCGTAGAACGTAACCCGGCCTGCCTCCTGCCATTCGCGCTCCTGCCCGGCAATCACTTCGCGAACGATGTCGCGGTTCTCCTGCTGGCCGTCCAGCGCGTTCATCAGCACCTGGCGCACCTCCTCCGGCAACGATTCCCACCATTGCGAGTTGGCGAACTGCACGCCGGAGTCGTAGGCGTGCCCGGTCCGCGTGTAATGCGGCGCCTCTTCGGCGATGCCGGAAAGCAGGTACTGGCCGGCGCCGCTCTGGCCGCATTCGATCAGGCCGGTCTGAAGCGCGGGCAAGGTCTCGTCGAACGGCAGGGGGATGTTGTCGGCGCCGATTGCACCGGTGAACACCTGGGGCGCGATGGCCGTGGACGCGCGCATCTTTACACCCCGGAATTCCTCCGGTTCGATCCGTGGCTCGCGGCAGTAGATGTGGTTCCATCCCACCTCGCTCCACTGAATGAAGGTGATCCCGCGTTCGGCCAGCATTTCGGTGAATACGGGCGTCAGGTATTTGTCCGTGACAAAGTCCACCTCTTCATAGCTCTCGAAGAGGTACGGCGAGAGAATCACGCTGAGTTCGGGAATGACGCTGGACATCCCGTGCAGCGACGTTCCCGCATATTGAATTCGTCCGCGCCGCGCCTGCGCCAGAATGGTCTCCTCCGTTCCGAGTTGCCCATTGACGGACATCTGCAACTCCAGTCCCGGGTACGCAGCCTCGTAGACGCGGCGCTCAAAACGCCGCCAGCCGTCATGCCAGGGCGTGTCGATGGCGCCGGAAGCGCCGATCACGACGACAAGTCTGCCGTCCTCCTCCTCCCGGCCGGCATCGTCTCCGCAGGCCGCCGCAAGGAGCGCGGCCAGCAAAGGGGCAGTGATTCGGCCGGCGAGGGTCAGACGTCCTCTCCGCCGACCTCGATCAGGGTCCGCCCGAACAGTTCGCGGTTTTCGAAGGCCGCATGCATTGCGGGCGTTTCGTCCAGCGCGGCGACCCGCTCGATCGGAATCCGCCATTGCCCGGTAGCCAGCTTCTCCTCGATCTCGGCGTCTTCCGCCTGGCGGGTGCGGGCCTGGTGGAAGAACTGCACAAAGCCGGTAACGCTGATGCTCTTGCCGATGATCAGGGAAATATCGGCCGGCGGCGCCATGCCGCCCATCGCGCCGATGTAGATCACGTTGCCCAGGGGCGCACAGGCGTCGTAGTTGCGCGCCGCATTGGGCCCCTGCACACCGTCGACGATCACGTCTGCGCCGCGTCCGCCGGTCAGTTCCTTGACCTGCGCCGGCCATTCCTCGGAGCGGTAGTCGAGCATGTGGTCGGCGCCGAACTGACTGGCCCATTCGGCCTTCTTCTCGCCGCCGACCAGTCCGATCACCATGGCGCCGGCGTCCTTGGCGATCTGGGTGGTCATGATGCCGACCGCGCCGGCCGCGGAGTGCAGAACAACCGTCTGGCCCGGCTGGACCCTTCCGGCGGAGTGCACGAGGTGCCAGGACGTGGGTGCGCAGGTCGAAAAGGTCGATCCCAACTGGTAGTCGAAGCGGTCCGGAATGGGTACCAGGCCGGCTGCGCGGGCAATGGCGAATTCGCCGTTGCCGTTCCACTGTCCATTGGCGGCCACGCGCTTGCCGTTGAGCGCGGAGTCCACTCCGTCGCCGGTTTCCACCACTCTTCCCGAGTACTCGTAACCGGGCACGAACGGAAAGCCGGGATGCATCCACTTGATGCGGTCGGCCCGCGCGTGCGTGTCCAGTGGGTTGAGCGGAGCGTAGGCGACCCGTATCCGGACCTGGCCTTCACCGGGAGAGGGAATGGGCAGTTCCTTCATTTGCAGGGATTCGGGGCCGCCGGGCGCTTCGGCAACGACGGCGCGCATGGTGTTTGGCATCAGGGCTTCTCCTGTGCGGGCAAAATAGGGCATTGTACTCACCCCTTGATGCGCTTCCCGTGGTCGTGTTCCGGGGGAGCGAGGGCGGTTTTCGAACGGGAACTGCGTGTTGCCGGGGCCTGGAGATATTGGGAGGATTCTGATGAAGCAACGAACTTTGCCGCTGGTGCTGATCGCGCTGCTGACCGCCGCTTCACCGGCGGCCGCCGAGACCATCGCCGTGATCGGCACGGGCATGATGGGCGGGTCCCTTGGCCCCCGAGCGGCGGAACTCGGCCATACGATCGTATACGGTTCGCGCGACCCGGCCAGCGAACGCATTCAGCGGCTGCTCGCCCGTACGCCGGGCGAAGCCAGCGCGAAGACTCAGGAGGAAGCCGCCGCCGAAGGCGAAATCGTCATTCTGGCGGTTCCCTGGTTCGCCGCGGAAGACGTGGTGCAGCGGCTGCGCCCGAGTCTGGCCGGCAAGCTGGTCATCGACGTCGGCAATGCGGTCGAGGAGGGGCCGGATGGATTGCCGCAGCCGTTGAGTGATACGTCCTACGGCGAAACGGTGCAGGGCTTGGCGCCCGACGCGCGCGTGGTCAAGGCGTTCAACACCGTTGGTTTTCACATCGTGCTCGATCCGGCGCGAGCCAATGGTCCGGTTACCGTACCGGTAGCCGGCAACGACGAGGCTTCCAAGCAATGGGTGATGGACCTGGTAACGGACCTCGGCTTCGAAACGATGGACGTTGGACCGATCCGGATCTCGCGCATTCTGGAAGGCATGTCGGCCCTTTACCGTGTGCCGCATTTTGCAGGCCGCAGGCAGGACACCTACGAATATCACATGCGCCGGGTATCGGGACCCGGTCCCGAGGAAGTGCGCGCCATCCGCGGCCGCTGAGGGAACCCGCGGATTTGCGTCCTCAATTTCATTTGCGTGCCTGATCTGAAGTAGTGGTTCGCGCGTCGCCAGTGAGCGGGAGGGGTTTGCGGTGAAGGAGACGGCGCGGCGCATGCTTGCCGCCCTGTACCAGGTGGAGCGGGCCATTGCGATCGCCGCTTTCGCCCTGCTCGTGGTGGTGATTTTCAGCGACGTGGTGATCCGCGAGATCAGCGGATCCGGCTTGTACTGGGCGCGGCAGATCGGCGTGTACGCGAACATCATCAAGGTGATGTTCGGCATCGGGCTGGCCTCCGCCGCCAACTCGCATCTACGGCCCCGGTTTGCCGACGGCTGGCTTCCGAAGTCCTGGGGGCCGTTTCTCGATCATTTCAGCGAAGTCCTGATGACGCTCTTCTGCATCGTCTTCGCCGTGGTCGCGTTCGACCTTGTCCGCGAGACCTACCTGCTGGACGTGCGTTCCGTGGTCCTGCGCATCATCGTGTGGCCGATCCAGGGCGTGATTCCGCTGGTCTTTGTGCTTGCCACCCTGCGCCACAGTCTTTTCGCGCTGTGGCCCGACCTCAAGCCGCCGGAGCAGGGCGCGCTGGCCGATTCGCAAACGGAGTTGAAAACGTGATCGGCGCTTTGAGCATTCTTGCCGCGGCGCTCGTGCTGCTGGCGCTGCGGCAGAACCTGCTGGTAGTGCTGGGTGTCGCCTGCGGGTTGGCCTATTGGTTCTGGGGCGACGGGCAGATCCAGAACATCATCAACGACGGCTGGGACGGTCTCAATCGCGACGTGCTGCTGTCGATCCCGATGTACCTGTTGGCGGGTGCGGTCAGGCCCCGGGGCGCGATCGCAACCCGCCTTATCCGCCGGGCGCGCGCGCTTTCCGCGCCAACCCCCGGCGGGCTTGCTACCGCGACGGTGCTGTCCTGCGCGATGTTCGCGGCGGTGACCGGTTCCGGCACCGTGACCCTGCTGGCGGTGGGCGCGGTGATGTATCCCGCCCTGCTGGAGGCCGGCTACAGCAAGCGCTTCTCGCTGGGCGCACTGTGCGCCGCCGCGACCCTGGGGATCGTGGTGCCACCCAGCATTCCGCTCATTCTGTATGGCGTCATGACGCAGACTTCGATTTCCGAGCTTTTCATTGCCGGCATCGGGCCCGCCCTGCTATTGACCGGCTGCATGAGCGCCTACGCGATCGTCCGCAACTGGCGCTTCCGGCTGGGCGGATGGCGCCTTGCCGAAATCGCGGCTGCGCTCAAGGAGGGGATCTGGTCGCTGCTGATGCCCGTCATCATTCTGGGCGGCATCTACAGCGGGATTTTTACCGCGACGGAGTCCGCATCCATCGCCGTGGTTTACGGCTTTTTCGTGGAAATCGTGATTCACCGCGAAATGCGTTTCAAGGATGTCGTCGAGGTCTTTACCACCACGACGCGCCTGATGGGATCGCTGTTTCCGGTCCTGATGATGGCGCTGGCGCTGAACGTCTTCCTGACCTACGAGCAGGTTCCGGACATGGCCGTGGAATGGCTCACGACGCGCATTGACTCGCTTCCCGGTTTCATCCTCCTGATGAACGCCTTCCTGCTGCTGGTGGGGTGCTTCATGGACATCGGCTCGGCCATCCTGATCCTGTCGCCGCTGCTGCAGCCCATCGCCGTGGCCCAGGGCATGGACGCCGTGCATTTCGGCGTGGTGATGGTCGTGAACCTGGAGATGGGCTACCTGACCCCGCCCATGGGCCTGAACCTCATTGTGGCCATGACCGCGTTCAACGAATCGTTCGGCGAGATATGCCGGGCGGTGCTGCCGTTCCTTGCATTGATGCTGCTGGCGCTCATCACGGTCTCGTTCTGGCCCGGCCTGTCGCTGTTTCTTCTGCAATAATCTGGAACCGCCGTATTTGTTTTATTGAATCGCCTCCATGATCACACTTGAGGGCATAGGCCGAACGTTCAAGGGTGACGCGGGCCTATCCGTAGAGGCGCTGAAAGAAATCTCCCTGACGATTGCTCCCGGAGAGTTCGTGGCCATTTCCGGCCCTTCCGGGTCGGGCAAATCAACTCTACTTAACATCCTGGGCTGTCTCGATCGTCCCGGCAAGGGATCGTACCGGCTTGTCGGCAAGGAAGTCACAACGTTGAACGCTGACGGTCTGGCCATGTTGCGCAGGCGGGTTTTCGGCTTTGTGTTCCAGAGCTACAACCTGATCGATGGATCCAACGCAGCCGAGAATGTGGAGTTGCCCGGCGTGTATGCGCGCCTGCCTCGAGCACAACGGCGAAACAGGGCGACGCAGTTGCTGGTGCAGCTTGGGTTGGCGGGTCGCTCGAGCCATCTGCCTTCCGAACTCTCGGGTGGCGAGCAGCAACGGGTCGCCGTCGCGCGCGCACTGATGAACGGCGGCCGTGTGATCCTGGCCGACGAACCGACCGGGGCGCTGGACAAGCAAAACGGTGAGCAAGTGCTCGAATCGCTGGAGGCGCTGGCCAGGGCGGGTCACACGGTAATCCTCGTGACGCACAACCCGGAAGTCGCTGCCCGGGCCGACCGGCATATCGAGTTACGCGATGGCCACGTCGTGGCCGATACGGGGCCAGCCGGCATGGCGGCTGGCGTGGCGAATGACGAATTCATGACCGAAGGGCGGGGAACGGCCGCGATGTCGCGCCCGTCTCAATTCATTCACGACAGTCAAAGTGCGTTGCGGCGGTTTCTCGGACGCGGAGCGCGACTGCGAACGGCGTTGACGGTCGCGGCCATTATGATTGCCGTAGCTTCAGGCGCATTGGTCTTGAGTGTTGGTGAAGGTACCTATCGAGAAACCATTGCAAGCGTCAAGCTGATGGGGCTGGAGACTATCCGTGTCTTTGCAAAACGTCCGCCCCGCTCCCTGCCAGGCAGCAGCGGTGACGAGTCAGGAGTATCTGCGGATTACATGCCTCTTACCCAGGAACTCGCGCGCGCGATACACGACGAGGTGCCCAACGTTCGGGCGGTATCCCCGGCAATTTACCTGTTCCCCGTTACGGCTCGACATGGCGAGATCACCATGCGGCTCCTGGTAACAGGCTACGTCGACCGGGGGAAAAGGTCCGACCGAGGACCTCTGGAGTACCGTCTGGAGACAGGTGAGCACATCACCGATCGGGAAGACGAGAATATGGAGCGCGTTGCCGTCCTGGAATCGCAAATTCGCGAGCGGATGTTTGCGGCGGAGACGAATCCCCTGGGACAGCAGGTTCTCATTGAAGGAATACCCTTTCGTGTAAAGGGAACATACGAGCGGCGCGTATTCGCGAATACGGACCTTGTTGACTATGGAATCGTCGTTCCCTTCCGGACCGCTTCCGCCTTACTTACCAGCAGGGATGACGTTGATGAAATCATTGTTTATCTTGAGGATTTCGATCGCCTTTTCGAGACGGCCGAGGCCATTCGGGATCTCGGCATTCGTCGTCGCGGCGGTGACACACTGGTCCTGAATCACGTGGGAAGGGAGGTCCGGATAGCCAGGAAGGCACGGGCGCAATTGTGGTTCGTTGTGGGATCGATTGCCGGGTGCATGCTGCTGGCCGGCAGTCTCAGCGTGATGAATATCATGCTGCTTTCCGTACGCACCCGCCGTCGGGAGATCGGTATCCGGATGGCCGTCGGTGCGCGCCGCGCCGATATCCTTCGCCAATTCTTCTGCGAGGCCATCGTAATGAGCGCGGTTGGCGCGGTGATCGGCGCGCTCTTTGCCCTGGCGGGCGTTTCGATCCTTGAGCGCCTTGATGTGGTTATAGAGGCTTCGCTGGCGTTCTTCGTTCTTCCGACCGTCTGCGCGTTGGTCGCAGGCGCACTGTTCGGCATCGTACCGGCACGCCGCGCAGCGAAACTGCACCCTGTCGCCGCCCTGGCATCCGATTAGCGGTAGTGCTTTCGAGTGCCTTGAACGGCTTACCCTCGCGTAGCTAACGCCGTTACCGGGTCGAGGCGGGCGGCGCGGCGGGCCGGCACGATACCGAACACGAGTCCGGTTCCGACAGCGCAGACCAACGCGGCGATCACGATCCACGGCGAGAACGCGACCGGAAGCTCGAACGACTGCACCAGCGGGCTGGTCGCCATGCTCGCGCAGAGCCCCAGCAAGCCGCCCAACGAGGCCAATGCGATGGCCTCGATCACGAATTGTTGCGTAATGTCCCTGCGGCGCGCGCCCACGGCCATGCGGATGCCGATTTCGCGGGTGCGTTCGGTGACCGCCATGAGCATGATGGCCATCACGCCCATGCCCCCGGCCAGCAGCGCAATGCCGCCAATGGACCCCAGGCCCAGCCAGAGCATCGTTCTCATTTCGCCGACCTGCTCGATCCGGGCACCCATGAAGGCGATGCGGAATCCTTCATTGCCATGCCGTCCGATCAGGAGTTCGCGTATGGCCCGATCGGTTGCGTTGACTTGCAGGGGGTCCTGCATGAACACGTTCAGGGAACTGGGATTGCGGTTACCGTGCAGCAGTGCGGCGCCGGTATCGAAAGGAATGATGGTGCGCCGGCCTTCGTGGTCAGTCAACCAATCCGGCGCGTCGGCGAATGCTTCCCGTCCGGCCAGTACGCCGACGACCCGGAACGGCCAGTCGCCGATCATTACGTGCGTGCCGAGCGGGTCCTCGCCGGCTGCAAAGAGATTGTCGGCGACGCCCCATCCGATGACCGCAACCTGGTCGCGGTTTTCGTTGTTGCGTGGGGACAGAAACAGACCGCGCTCTACCGCCGGCGCATCGCCGTCAATCCCGGACCCGGGGACGAATGCCGCGTAACTCTCCACGTTGGAATCAAGGTATTCGGATCCATAGCGAATCGTGAGCCGTTGCGTCAGGGACGGCACCACCCGCCTTACGTTGCCGATACTCTGCGCGATGGCTTGGGCGTCCTCTATCGTCAGCGCGACAGAGGGCTCGCCTTCGCTCCAATCGGGAGAAACCTCGATACGGTCCGCACCCAGGCGGCCGACCTGTTCCAGCGTATCGCGAAACACGCCTTCGGCGATGCTCAGCATGGTCACCACGGCCCACACGCCAAGGAGAATGCTGAAAACGCTCAGCATCGCGCGCATTTTTCGGGTTCCCAGCAGGTTGGCCCGCAGCGAAGTCAAGCCCGAGCGAAGCGCCTGGAGCAGTCGGGTCGCGACCCCCATTACGGGCTGACGCTCGCCGGGTGTTTCATCGGCCAGGGGAATGCTCCGCTGATTGATTGACGGTCCCGTGTCCACTATCACTTGCCCGTCGCGCAATTCAATCCGGCGGCCGGCCCGGGCGGCAATCTCCGGGTTGTGCGTCACCAGGACGATGGTGTGTCCCCGGGTTGCGAGTTCCTCCAGCAGGCCCAGCACCTGCTCGCCGTTCACGCTGTCCAGCGCGCCCGTGGGCTCGTCGGCGAGGATTACGCGACCGCCGTTCATCAGCGCGCGCGCGATCGAAACGCGCTGCTGCTCGCCGCCGGACAGAGCCGCAGGACGGTGTCCGGTGCGTTTGGCCAACCCCAGGCCGGACAACAGCTTGAGGGCGCGATTGCGACGCGGAGCCAGCGCGAGCCCCGCGTAAGTTCCCGGCATCTCCACGTTCTCGCGGGCCGTGGCGGAACCCAGGAGGTTATAGTTCTGAAATACGAACCCGAACGCCTTGCGGCGCAGCCACGCCAGGCCGTCCGGACTCAGTTGCTGAACTTCACGCCCGAGAAATCGATAGATCCCGGCGTTGGGCTGATCCAGGCAGCCCAGGATATTCATCAGGGTCGTCTTGCCCGAACCCGAGGGGCCCGTGATGCAGACGAATTCCCCGGCATGCAGCCGGAGCGACACGTCCCGCAGCGCAATTACCGGCGCGCCGCGTTTCCCCTTGTAACGCCGTCCGATGCCCGCAAGCTCGATCAGCGGCGGTTCGGCGTTCATTCGCTCTGCTGCGAACCCGGCGAGACGACTCGATCGCCTTCCTTGAGACCCTCCAGTACCTCCGCATGCGTGCTGCCGATCTCGCCCACCGTGATTTCTCGAACCTCAATGCCGCCCCCGTCCGACAGCAACCGGACGCGCGCCGTCCGGGCGCCGCCGGGCAGCGAGTCCCCAAACTCGCGCAGCAGGCTCACCGGCACGGCCAGCACCTCGCGCGGTTCGGACAGTTCGAAGAACACCTGCGCCGTCATGCCGGGCAGCAGGGCGCCATCGGCGTTGTCCACCTCGAACACCGCGGTGTAGCTCACCACGCTGGAATTCTCCGAGGCCCTGGGAACGATGCGCTGCAGCACGCCGCGCCAGCTCCTGGCACCGCCGCCCAGCGTATTGAACGAAACGCCGGAGCCCACCGAGAGCTTGCCGACGTTGGCCTCCGCGACCTGCGCCTCGACCGTCATTCTGGACAGATCGGCGATCTGAAGCAGGACCGGGGTCGTCTGTGCCGCGTTCAGCGTCTGTCCTTCCGTGATATCCACCGCAACCACCACCCCCGAAACCGGCGCGTAGATCGTGCTGTAGTTCAGTTTCGCCTCTTCGCTGGCGACGACGGCCTTCTGCGATTCGATTTGTGACTCCAGTTGAATCAGGCCGGAACGCGCGGAGATCAGGGAATTTCGCGCCTCATCCAGGGCGACCTGGTTTGTCGCTTGCGCCTCCATCAGCCGCTCCTGTCGCGCCAGCCCAGCTTCGGCCAGTTCGATGAAGGAGTTGGTGGAAGGCAGGCGCGCCTCCAGAGCCTCGAGTGCGGCACGCTGTGCCGTAACGACATTCATCTGGATCGTGGCATCAATCTCGGCGACGACATCGCCCTGCGATACGGTGTCGCCCGCCCGCACATGCAGTTTCTTGAGTTGCCCCGATACCTGCGCGCCCACTTCCACGACCTGGATAGGGCGTAGGCGCCCGGAAGCCGCCACCACGTCCGCGATGCTGCGGAATCCCACGGTCGTGGTGACGGGCGCACCATCCGCGGCCGAAGACGAACCGTTTTCTCCGTCGGAAAAAAGCAGGTGCCCGCCGCCAATCAGCAGGATCGCGACGCCGATCCACAGCCACGGGCGTTTCCACCAGGCGCGTACGGACTCACTCTCCTTGAGCGCGCGGTCCAGTTCGTCATCGAAACTCACGGCGTCGCAGTCTATCAAACTACCGGCTCGGCCCGGTACAGCACGAGCCAGGCTGAATTCGAAGATGCAATCGTCAGTCCGCTGCCAGAGCCTCGGCAGGCGCGGTGGCGGCGGCGCGTCGGGCCGGCAGCACTCCGAACAGCAGCCCCGAGCCCACCACCGCAACCAGCACCGCAAGCGCCGGCCAGCCGGCCAGCATTGCGGACAGGCTCAGTTGGCTGAATTCGGCGGGGCCCAGCCAGGCCAGCGCGGCAAGGCAAGCCCAGGAGGCCGCGAGTCCCAGCAGTCCCCCGGTGGCCACTACGGCGGCGGACTCCAGCAGGAACTGCCTGCGGATATCCGACCGGCGAGCGCCTACCGCCATGCGCAAGCCGATCTCGCGCCGGCGCCCGCTCACCGACATCAGCATCACGGACATCACTCCCAGCCCGCTGCCCAGCAGAGCGATCCCGCCGATGGAATAACCAAATGCCATGATCAGACGATTCGCCCTCGTCATTTCATCCAGTTGCTTGGCGCTGTATTCCAGCAGGAATGCGACCTGACCGTGGCGGCGGATCAGCAGGTCGCCAATGGCTTGCGCGGTCTCGTCAATAATCCCCGGATCGTCCACCCAGAATTCAACAATCCTGATGCGGTCGCCTTCCAAAAAGTGATTTATGGCAGTCTGCACAGGCACATCGACGAAATCCTCATAAAACGCGCGCAAACTTTCCAGGACTTCAGGGTCATCAGACGACGAAATGACGCTCAGCCCCTGGGGCCTCGCCACGCCCTCGACGCGGAAGGGGAGTCCATTGATCGTCACATGCCTGCCAATCGGGTCTTGCTCGGCGGGGAACAGTTGCCTGCGGACACCTGGCCCGATCAGGGCCACCGATTCCGACCGCTCATTATCCATTTCGGTAATCGGGCTGCCCTGGGTGACTTCAAGAGCGGCGGCGGCGCCTTCATATTCCCCGCCGGGCGGCCTATATGAGGCAACAGTAGCCTGCATGCTGAACGAGCCGTTCCGTATAACAGCGCCCGGCTGGGCTATCAAGGGAATCGCGAGACGTACGTTTGCGATGCTCTCCTCGATTGTCTTTGCGTCGTTCAGCGTCAGGCGAAGCGGCGGCGGGCCGTCGATCAGGTCGTGACCCATGAGCGTCATCTTGTCGGCGTCCTGCGTGCCGATCATCCGCATTCCCTCCTGCGTGACGCCGTCAATGACCGAGCTCAGAGTGAGCAGCCACCACACAGCAACGGCCACACCGGTAAGGCTCATTGACGCCTGCAGCCGTTTCCGCCGAAGGAAGTCGGCTCGCAGCATGCCAAACGCATCGGCGAGTGCGTGTATCAGCTTGCCGCCGCCTGGTCCACCCGCCGATCGCTCGCGGGTTGGCAGGAAAGTTCGGGAATCCTCCGATTCGCCGCTTCGTTGCGCGGGCGCTGCGGCCCGCCCCGAGTCATTGACGACGCGGCCGTCCCGCAACTCGATCCCGCGGTCCGCAAGTTCGGCTATTTCCCTGCTGTGCGAAGCAATGACCACGGTGTGGCCGCGGCGCGCGAGCGTCTCCAACTCGTCAATAGTGCGCTTGCTGTTCGCCTGATCCAGAGCGCCGGTAGGCTCGTCGGCCAGGATCACGCGGCCGCCGTTCATCAATGCGCGGGCGATCGCCACGCGCTGCTGCTCGCCGCCCGACAGCTCGGACGGCGCATGCAGGGCGCGATCCGCAAGCCCGGCCCCGGCCAGCAGGTCCGCCGCACGCTCCCGGAGCGCACGGCGCGGCGTCCCCGCATACACCCCCGGCAGCGCGACGTTTTCGATGGCGCTGGACCCCTCCAGGAGATTGTAGGACTGGAAAACGAAGCCGAAGGCCTCGCGCCGAATCCAGGCGAGTGCATCCGGCCCCAGCGCGCCCACCTCGCGGCCCGCGAAGCGATACGAGCCGCTCGTGGGGCTGTCGAGGCATCCCAGGACGTTCAACAGCGTGGTCTTGCCCGAACCCGAAGGCCCGGTGATGCAGATGAATTCGCCTGCATTGATCTGCAGCGAAATCTCATGCAACGCGTCGACACGGGCGCCGCCTTCCCCTTCGAAGGACCGGCTTACGCTGCTCAGTTCGATTAACGGCATGGCCATCGACCCATCGGAATCACCAATCTCTGCGCCGCTCGTCAGTCGGACGCCAGGGCCTCTACCGGATCGAGCCTGGCCGCCCGCCGCGCCGGAATTGTCCCCAAAACCAGCCCGGCCAGCAGCGAGCCGGCAAACGGAATGACGAAAAACCAGGGCGACAGGATCAGGGGCAGGTCGACGACCCGCGCGAGCGGGATGGTCGCCAGCGCCGCAACAACGCCCAGCAAACCGCCGGCTACGGTAAGGACCATGCCTTCGCTCAGGAATTGCCGCAAAATGTCCCGACGGCGCGCGCCTATGGCCATGCGGATTCCGATCTCACGCCTGCGCCTGCGCACGGCCAGCAACATGATGAACATCACGCTGATGACTCCTGCCAGCAGTGGAGCGACGGCAATTGCCCCGAGAAAAATCCGGAACTGTGCGCGTGCCCGCTTGGCGGCCGCAATGTCATCGGCAACAAAGCGCACCGCGAAGGCATCCTCGCCATGGCGACGAATGCCAAGATCCCGTATGGCGCCGGCAGTCTCGAAAACCTGATCGGGATCCTGCATATACACGAATATGTAGCGTGGCTTGTCCGATTCAAACAGGAATGTAATTGCAGTCTTGTAAGGCACATTGATGCCACTGTTCGCAAAGTCTTCGTACGTCGCTGTTTCGCCAGACAGTGTTTCCTGGTGCAAGCCGGTGTTACGTTTCAGCACGCCCTTGACCCGAAACGGGACGTTCTCAATAAGAATCTCCTTGCCGATGGGATCCTCGTCTGGCAGGAACAGCCTTTCGCGGGCTACCGAGCCCAGAACCGCCACCAGCGCCACGTTCTCGTCGTCCTCCGTGGTAACGAAATCGCCCAGATCGATGCGATCCTCGCTGGGTCCGCGGCCTTCTTTCTTACCCAGGTCCACATACCCCGAAACATTCAGCTTTTCGCTCATCTCTCCGCGGCGAACGATCTTGCCAACTTCAAACGACTGCGGTGATACGGCACGAATGTTCGGAATCTGCTCCTTGATGGCTTGCACGTCAGCCTCCGTAAGTCCTTCAAAATTCTTGGTTTGTCTGGGTCTTGCATTAAATTCTGGAAGAACCCAGATCATGTCGAGCCCCATTGAACTCACGCGTACGACATATTCCCGGAAGACTCCCTCCGATACGCCAAGCGTCATGGCCCCCAACCACACCGCCAGCAAAATACCGAACAGGGACATCGCGGTTCGGAGCCGCGCCCCCCGAACCACGCTGGCACGAAGAGTTTTCCATCCCTCCGCAGCCATTTCCCGGATTTGCGAAATCGTTCGCTTTGAGGTTTCCGCGGCCGCTAATCCATCGCCTGGACTGCGCGCGCTCACCTTCGCGGCGCCGGAGTCGTGAACAAGGCGTCCGTCCCGCAACTCGATGCGTCTGTCGGCACGCGCGGCAATATCCGGGTTGTGCGAAACGATCACGACCGTATGACCGTTCTCAGCAAGGTTCTCCAACGTGCGCAGGACTTCTTCGCCGGTCGGTTTGTCAAGCGCTCCTGTCGGCTCGTCCGCCAGAATGATTCGGCCGCCGTTCATCAGCGCGCGGGCGATTGCCACGCGCTGCTGCTCGCCGCCGGAGAATTCCGCGGGCGATTGGGCAGCGCGGTCGGCAAGGCCGAGCCTGGCGAGTAACCCCCCGGCTCTTTCGCCTCGCGCCTTCCGGGGCAGTCCCCCATACATGCCGGGAAGCTCTACGTTCTCCAACGCACTTCCGGATTCGATCAGGTTGTAGCCCTGAAATACGAACCCGAACATTCGCCGGCGCAGCCAGGCTCTCCCGTCGTGCCCCAGATTCCCGATTTCACGTCCAGCCAGCCGGTACGACCCGCTGGTAGGCCGATCCAGACACCCCAGAAGGTGCATCAAGGTTGACTTGCCGGCTCCCGACGGACCGGTGATGCATACGAACTCGCCCGCGTCGATCTGCAGCGAGACGTCCTGCAGCGCCTCGATGCGGACGCCGCCTTCGCCTTCGAAGGAACGGCTTACGCTGCTGAGCTCGATTAACGGCATGGATTCGCCCAATGATTCAACCAATTGCGCGCCGGCGGTCGCTGAACGCGCGTTCCGCCAGCATTACGCCCAACCGTCGGGCAGGAGATTCGCGCCAAAACCACTTGCGGTTGGATTATGCCGACTTTTCATTGCAACCTGTTAGGTCGTGTACGTTATCCAATCGCACCCAGGCGCATTGACTGCGGCGCGGCCCGTAGCGTGACTTAGAATCCTCTGGTCCACGAAAAGAACAGTCCCATAGATTGCATGAAATCCTGCCTGGAGGACGGTCCCGAATGCCCTTGATTGAACTTGCGGGAGTAGGGCGAGCCTTTGCTACGAAAGGCGGTCCTGTTCGTGTCCTGAATGACGTTTCCGTCACCATCGATTCCGGCGAGTTTGTTTGCCTTACCGGGCCTTCGGGAGCGGGCAAATCCACGTTGCTGAACATCATCGGTTGCCTGGATCGGCCTTCCGAGGGGAATTACCGGTTCGCCGGCCGCGACGTGGGTGGACTGGGCGACCGGGGGCTGGCGATGCTGCGGCGCCTGGCCTTCGGTTTCGTGTTCCAGGATTACGGTCTGCTGGATCGGATGACGGCGCTGCGGAACATCGAACTGCCGGCGGAATACGCGGGCATTCCGGGGCAGGAGCGCAGCCGCCAGGCTGAAGAACTCTTGCGTTCTTTCGGCGTGGAAGGGCGCAAGACCCACCTGCCGGTCGAACTGTCCGGTGGCGAGCAGCAGCGAGTGGCGATTGCCCGGGCTCTGATGAACGGTCGGCGGATCATTCTTGCCGACGAGCCCACCGGTGCTCTCGACAGTCGAAATGGCGACCAGATTCTGTCCTTGTTTCGAGAGTTGGCGTCCCGGGGCCATACCGTGATCATGGTTTCGCATGACGCCGCCGTGGCCGGCGCGGCGGAGCGCCGGATTGAACTGCTTGATGGCGCTATATCGCGCGATTCGGGGGCGCATCGAGAACAGCCAAAGCCGGCCTCCAGTGCACCGGCGATGATGGAGAAGAAGCTGTCGTTTCTGGCTCAAATGGCCCAGGCTCTGCGCGCGGGAGTGGATTCGCTTCGCGCCGCCCGGCTGCGCACGGCATTGCAGGCCGGAGGCCCCTTGCTGGGCGTGGCTTCCGCCATTGCGTTGCTGGGTCTCGCCAACGGCACCTACGAGGCGAGCCTGAAGGTCGTCGGAAGCATGGGTGTGGATCGCGTGGATATCGGTGTTCTTCCTCAGCCAGGAATGAGGGATGTGAATCCCGACGATGCGCGCAGCATTGAAGAGGTCACAAACGTGCGCGAAGTGGTTGCGAACCAGTTTGAAATGAAGTTCGTGCGCTACGGTGACAGGAGTGTGGAAGAGGTTCAGGCCTTCGGAACTCAGGTCCTGCCGAGTTTCATGAAGACGCTTTGGCCGCTGGAAGCCGGGCGATATCTCACGCGGCAGGATGGGGAGAACAATTCACAGGTTGTCGTAATCGACAATTTCCTGCGCGACCAGATCTTCGCTCCGGATGAGGAACCATTGGGTGAGTGGATCGATGTCGCCGGTGTTCCTTTCCAAATCGTTGGCGTTCTCGCACCGCATCCCATCATGCAGGAAGAACCGTATCTCTCGCGGCCGAGCTTTGCTCCCAACCTCTTTGTGCCCTTCGCTACCGGCAGGGAGGTGCTCTTTGGGAACGAAATCAGAATGGGGATCGCCGCGTACGTGCGGGACATTGCCCAGGTGGAGGACACCGCCTCCGATATTCGCGATCTGCTGATACGTCGCCTCGGACACGAGAACGTCATGATTACCACGGACAGGCAGATCTTCGGCGTTTACCGTGATTCCATCAGGACCCGTGTGACCCTTCTGGTCGGGATCGCGGTGCCTGCGCTACTGACGGGCGCAGCCATCACAATGGCGTTGATGCTGGGCGCGCTTCGGCAACGAACGCGGGAAATCGCGATTCGAATGGCCGTGGGCGCCCGCCGAAGCGACATCTCCAGGCAGTTCATCGCCGAGACGTGCCTGGTCACTTTGCTTGGCATCGCAATTGGAGTGCCCCTGGGCTTTCTTGCGGGTCAATTGGTGGAGCTTGCCCTGGACGCTCCTTCGGCATACGAATCCTGGTACATCTGGGCGGCAACCGGCGCTGCCCTGGTGTCGGCCCTTCTCTCGGGCATTCTGCCGGCCCGTCGCGCGTCCGCGCTGGATCCGGTAGCCGCGCTGGCGCACGATTGAACTTCCGCAGCATGGCTTCCGGCCCGGCCTGGGACGTACCGGAACCGCATTCCGTGCATGACGTCCAGCACGAAGATGGCAGCGTAACCAAATTGCGACGACACGGAGACCCTCGTGGCGTGCGCCTGCTGGTGGGCCACGGCAACGGCCTGGCGAGCGACTTCTACTATCCGTTCTGGTCGCGGTTCACGGACGACTTCGATGTATTCGTTTACGACTTGAGGAACCACGGGTGGAACGCGGTTGGCCCGAAAAGCGGACACAACATACCCAACCTGATCCGCGACCAGGAAGATGTCGTGGAGTCCCTCGCCGATCGATTTGGTCCAGGATGCAGTGTCGGGGTCTTTCATTCTCTCTCGGCGCTGACCGCGCTGCTGTCGCGTACGCTCGGCACAGGCCGAACAGGCGACCTGTCGGCCTGGATCTTTTTCGATCCGCCGCTCGTCAAGCCGAAGCGCTGGGAGGAAGAGTTCGACAAGTCGATCTACAGGCCGGCGGAAATCGCGCGGCGCCGAACCGACCGATTTCGCGACACGGGTCAGTTCGCCGAAGTCGCTCACCACTTTCTGCTGTCGCGGGCCGTTCCGGGGGCGGCCGAACTCATGGCACGTACCGTGCTCCGGAGCTCTCGGGACGGAAACAGCGTCGAATTGCGCTGTCCCCGCGAATACGAGGCGCAGATCTGGGCGTACGCGCGCAGCTTCGCGTATCTGGTGGACCTGAGCAACCTTCCCTGTCCGACCAAGGTAATCGCGTCGGATCCCACCATGACGCCCGCCTACAGGCCGACACTGAATCCGAGACACAACCATCCTGTGGACTACGACTTCATCCCGGATTCAACGCACTTGCTTCAACTGGAACACCCGAAACGGTGCGAACGGCTGATACGCCGGTTCCTCCGGAACCATGGCTTTGCGTAGAATTCCTGTCGCCAACAGGACCAGGGCGGCGGCCTAAGGTTTTTCCCATGACCTGGACAGTACATAAATTCGGCGGTAGCAGCCTGGCCGACGCGCGCGGTTTCGAGCGTGCGGCGGGCATCGTGCTGGGCGATTCCTCGCCGCGGGTGGCCGTGGTGGTGTCGGCCATGCAGGGCGTGACCAACGCCCTGTTTGCACTGCTGGACCGCGCGGTTTCGGGTGATGAGAAGTGGCAGGACGACCTCGATGCCTTGCAGGAACGGTATTCCGCGGTCTCCGAAGAACTGATTTCGGACCCGGAACAGCGCGCCGCGCTGCTGGATGCCCAGGCCGGAGAGTGCCGCGACGTTGCGGACATTCTTCATTCCGCCGTGCTGATCCGGTCGGCGGGGCCGCGAATGGAAGCCCTGGTGTCCGGATGCGGCGAGCTGTGGTCTGCGCGCCTGCTGGCGGCCCTGATCAGCGAACGCGGGGCCGGCGACGGACGCGAGGCCGGGTGGCTCGATGCCCGCGATGTCCTGCGCGTGGAGCCGGGCGAACTGGGGGTGGTGGTGGACTGGGAGACCTCGGGCAGGCACCTGAAGCGCCTGCTTGCAAACGACGCCACTCCGGTGCGCGTGGTTACCGGCTATATCGCCCGCGACGGGCGCGGACTGCAGATGACGCTCGGCCGCAACGGCAGCGATTTCTCGGCGTCGATATTCAGCGCGCTGCTGGACTCGGAGTCGCTCACCATCTGGACCGACGTGGAGGGCGTGATGAGCGCCGATCCCGCGCGCGTTCCCGAGGCTCACGTGATCCGCGAGCTGTCCTACAACGAGGCCATGGAGCTGGCCTACTTCGGCGCTCGCGTGATTCATCCGCAGACGATGGGGCCGGTGATCAGCAAGAAGATCCCGGTGTGGATTCGCTCGAGCTTCAGGCCGGAGCTGCGAGGGTCGCTGATTTCCGCCGACGGCGACCGGAACGAGCCTGTCAAGGGCATCACGATGATCGAAAACGTTTCGATGCTCAGCCTGGAGGGCGCGGGGATGATCGGCGTGCCCGGGACCGCGGACCGGCTGTTCAACGCGCTGAGCAAGGCGCAGGTCACGGTGCTGTTGATTACCCAGGCAAGCTCGGAGCATTCGATAACCTTCGCGGTTCCGGAGGGCCACGCGGACCGCGCTGAAAATGTCACCCGCGATGCCTTCGCCCAGGAAATGGGCCTTGGGCAGGTCAGCCGCGTGACGCGGGACGATGGAGTGAACGTGCTGGCGCTGGTGGGCGACGGTATGGTCGGAATTCCCGGGGTGGCCGGCCGTTTCTTCGGCGTGCTGGGGCGCGCCGGCGTCAACGTGATCGCGATTGCCCAGGGATCGTCGGAGCGCAACATATCCGCTGTCGTTACCGGCGCCAGCGCAACCCGGGCGCTGCGGGCCGCGCACGGCGGCTTCTACCTTTCGCATACAACGCTGTCGCTGGGCGTGATCGGCGTGGGCACCGTCGGCGCCGAATTGCTGGATCAGATGGCCCGGGCCACAGGCCAGTTGCGGGAGAACTTCAATCTCGACTTCCGGGTGCGGGCCATCGCCAACTCGCGCCGCATGCACCTGGCCCCGCGCAGCCTCGATCTGGACGACTGGCGCAGCGTGCTGGCAAACGAAGGCGAAGCCATGGACCTTGAGCGTTTCAGCGCGCATGTGAACCCCGATCACCTGCCGCACGCGGCGATCGTGGACTGCACCGCCAGCGAAACGATCAGTGACGGCTATGCCGATTTCTTTCGCGCCGGGATTCATGTGGTGACGCCCAACAAGCGGGCGCAGAGCGCGCCGCACGCGGCCTGGGAGCGCCTGCACGAACTGCGCCGGGCCAACGGCGTGCACCTGCTGTACGAGACCAACGTGGGGGCCGGGCTGCCGGTCATCGAGACGCTGCGCGACCTGATCGCCACCGGCGACGAGGTGCTCAGCGTGGAGGGCATTTTTTCCGGCACGCTGGCCTATCTGTTCAACGCGCTGGACGCCGACTCGGACTTTTCAAAGGTCGTGCGCCAGGCCCGCGACGCGGGCTATACCGAGCCGGACCCGCGCGAGGACCTGAGCGGCATGGACGTGGCGCGCAAGCTGCTGATCCTGGCGCGCGAGCTGAATCTGCGCATGGACCTGGCCGACGTCGAAGTGGAGAGCCTGGCGCCGGAGGAGCTGTCGGAAGCCACGGTCGAGGAGTTTCTTGACGGCCTGGGGCGCTACGACGGCGACATGCGCCGGCGTCTTGAGCAGGCCGGAGAAGAAGGCCGTGTTCTTCGTTACGTCGGAAGGCTGGACAGCGAGGGCCGGGCATCCGTGCGGCTGGAGTCGCTGCCCGAGGACCATCTCTTTGCCCGGCTGGATCTCACCAGCAACATGTTCCTGTTCCGCACCGCCCGCTACAGCGATAGCCCGCTTGTGGTACAAGGGCCCGGCGCCGGGCCGGAGGTGACCGCCGGCGGCATTTTCGCGGACCTGCTGCGCCTGGCGCGGATGCTGGGCGCGCCGCGTTAGCGGAGTTTCCCGTGACGGCATTTCACAGCACCCGCGGCGGCGGACCCGCCACTCTGGAAGCCGTGCTGCAGACCGGAACCGCGCCGGACGGCGGCCTGTACGTTCCCGAGCGCCTGGCGGTCTTCGAACGCGAAGCGCTGGCCGAAGCCGCCACGCCGGCGGAGCTGGCCGAACACATGCTGGCTCCGTACTTCGCGGGTTCGTCCCTGGCTGGCGCCCTGCCGGACATCTGCCGCAACGCCTTCGGCTGTCCGCTGCCCCTGGTCGATCTGTCGCCTGCCGGGAACGGCGCGGGGCTGCGATTGCTGGAGCTGTTTCACGGTCCCACCGCGGCGTTCAAGGACTACGGCGCGCGTTTCCTGGCGGCCTGCCTGGAGCGCATCCTGGCCGAAGAGCCCGCGTCCTCGCCGCCGCTGACCATCCTCGTCGCCACTTCGGGCGATACCGGCGCGGCCGTGGCTTCGGCGTTTTCCGGCCGCGAGAAGATCCGCGTGGTCGTGCTGTTTCCCAAGGGCCGGATATCGCCGCGCCAGGAGCACCACCTCGGCTGCTGGGACGACAACGTCCAGGCGCTCGCCGTGCATGGGGCGTTCGACGACTGCCAGCGCCTGGCGAAGCAGGCTTTCGCCGACGCCGCACTGCGAAAAAGGGTGCGGCTGGGCTCGGCGAACAGCATCAATCTCGGCAGACTGTTGCCGCAAAGCGCCTACCACGCATGGGCCGCGCTCAAATCGCCGGAAGGAACCCATTTCGTCGTTCCCACCGGCAACCTCGGCAACGGGGTGGCCTGCCTCTGGGCGCGCGAGATGGGCGCGGGCATCGGCCGCATCCTGCTGACGACCAACGCCAACCGCACGATAGGGGACTACCTTTCCAGCGGCGAATACCTCGGACGCGAAAGCATCGGCACGCTGGCCAATGCGATGGACGTGGGCGATCCCAGCAACATGGAACGGCTGCGTCACCAGTTCGGCGGCGATGTCGACCGGATCCGGGCCGCCGTCAGCGCCGCGAGCGTTGACGATGGGCGGATTCGCCGCCGGATCCACCGGGAATACTCGGATTCCGGCGCCGTGCTATGTCCTCACACGGCCGCCGGCGTGGATGCCTGCCGCGGGCTGCTCGCCGAATCCGGCGCGCCCGCCGGAGACTGGGTCATCGCCGCCACCGCCCACCCAGCCAAGTTCGAGACCGTGGTCGAACCGCTGATCGGGACTGCGGTGGCGCCGCCCCCGCAGCTTGAGGAACTGCTCTCGCGGCCTTCCAGCCACGAGGAAATCCCCGCCGAACTTGACGCGCTTACTCCGTTTCTTGGCTAGATTCGGGCATCAGCGCCTCGTCGAGTGCCGCGGCGCGCAGCCGGGCCGGGCGGTTTTCCAGGCGCGACCAGTAGTCAACGAAAGCCGGCCGCATCTCGATTGACTTGAATTGGAGGCCCCAGAAAATGTGCGAGCCTACGTACACGTCGGCTGCGCTAAAGTTCGGGCCCGCAACGAATTCGCCTGCGCTGACGGCGGCCTCGAGCGTATCGAGCACTGCTTCAAGAGTTCCGTAACCGATCATGGACTCGCGTTCCGAGGGAACCTCGAATTTGAGCGCGCGGTTGATGGTGGCCGCTTCAAGCGGCCCGGCGGCGAAGAACATCCACCGGTAGTAGGCCCCGCGCTGCCCGGGCGGAGGCGCCAGCCCGGCTTCGGGAAAGGCGTCGGCCAGGTAGGCTCAGATCGCGGCGGCCTCCGTCACCACGACGTCGCCATGCCGGATCGTAGGCACCTTGCCCATCGGATTGACGGCCAGAAAGTCTTCCGATTTCATCTCGGGGCCGTACTGCAGCACCTCGGTGCGGTATTCGGCGCCGGCTTCCTCCAGCATCCAGCGCGCGATCTGTCCGCGCGACATGGGGTTCGTGTAAAAGACGAGTTAATCGCTCATGGGGCATCCTCCGGTTCGGGCCAGCCGAATAGTCTGTGCGTGTTCTCGCGCACGGCGGCAGCGAGTTCTTCGGGGTCCACGCGCATTTTATGGGCCAGAGTTCGGGCGACGTAGGGGAGAAACTCCGGTTCGTTGCGGCGTTTCTTCCGCGGCTTCACATCGGGATGGCGGGGCAGCAGGTAGGGGCTGTCGGTTTCCAGCAGAACGCGGTCGAGCGGAATCAGGGGAATCGCCTCAAGCAGTTCGTGATTGCGCCGCTCGTCCAGGACCCAGCCGGTAATGCCGATATACAGCCCCAGCTCCAGGTAGCTTTCCGCTTCCCCAGGTCCGCCGGTAAAACAATGGGCCACGCCGCCGAGCCTGGCGACATCGTGCTCCTTCAGAATGGCGAGGAAGTCATCGTGCGCGTCGCGCTGATGCAGGAACACCGGCTTGCCGTGCTCCGCCGCCAGCTCGAGCTGCCCCGCGAACGCCTCCCGCTGCGCGTCCGGCGGAGAAAGGTTGCGGAAGTAGTCCAGCCCGCACTCGCCCCCCGCCACCGCCAGCTCGTTGCCAAGCACTCTGCCGAGCCGCTCACGCGCCTCCTGCGGCGAATCCGCCCACCGCGTCGCCAGGTGCGGATGAATCCCCGCCGTACACCGAAAAATCCCCGAATTCTGCTCCGCCAATGCCAGCGCTCTCTCCGATTCCTTAAGCCCCGTCCCCGTCACGATCATGTGCCGCACGCCAGCCGCCGCAGCTCGTTCGATCACCTCGTTCCGATCCACATCAAACGACGCGTCGGCCAGGTTCACGCCGATATCGATCAATCGCATTTCACGCGCCGCGCCAGCGGAACATCGTCGCGCCGATCGTCAGGAAAGCCGCCGTGATGCCGGTAAGGATCAGCAGTTGCGGCAGCACATCGGCAAATCCCGCGCCGTACAGCATGATTTCGCGCGCGGCCGTCAAGGCGTGCGTCAACGGAAAGATGTTGGAAAGCTGCTGCACCCACTGCGGAGCGCCCGCCAGCGAGAACCATACGCCGGACAGCAGCATCATCGGCCAGGTCACCAGGTTCAGCAGCCCGCCCGCCAGTTCCTCGCTGGTCACGCGCGCCGCCATGGCCAGGCCGATCGAAACCAGGCTGATCGAAGCCAGCACCGCGACCAGGAACAGCGCCAGCCCGCTACCCTCCATGCGGGCATCCAGCAGCAGCCGGGTCGCGCCGTAGAGCAGCAGGGTGACGAAGATCGCCAGCAACAGGCGCGAAAGAATCTGCGCGGACATGAACTCCACCGGCCGCAGCGGTGTGGCCTTCAGGCGTTTCAGGAAGCCGTTCTTGCGATACCGCACCACGACGTAGCCGACGCCGAACAGGCAGCTGAACATGATGTTCATGCCGAGGATGCCCGGAATCAGCCAGTCCACGTAGGTGATGGGATCGCCGCTGGCCGGCTGCCGCAGCCACGCGCCCTCCTCCGACGAGGCTTCAAGCAGGCGCTCGGCGAAATATCCGCCCGGTGATTCCGGGTTGATCCAGTAGGTTCCGGCATTCAGGTCCAGGGCCAGGTCGAGCTGGTGGTTGGCCACCCGTTCGATCGCTTCCTCCTGCTCCATGGCGATGAAGTCGAAATAGCGGGTCTCGAGGTAGGGGTGCGCGGCCGTGTCGATCTCCTGTTCGGCCTGCACCAGCGCCACCTTGTAGGAGGCACGGTCGCCGCCGGAGAAGATCGCGGCCATGCCCGCCACCAGCAGCAGCGGCATCGCCACGTTCCAGCCGAGCGTGGCCTTGTCGCGCAGAAACTCGAGGTTGCGCGCGTGCAGTATCGCGAGTATTCGTTGGATCATGATCTGAGCTCCTTGCCCGTGAGGTCCAGGAACAGGTCCTCCAGGCGGAAGGGACGGATGTTCAGGCGGCCGAGCGGCGCTCCGGCGCGGCTCAGGCGGGTGATGGCCTCATTGGCGTCATCGGTGTGAATCTCGACCAGCCCGTTGCGCCGATAGGTGTGAAAGGGAAACTCCGCCGGCAGCTCCTCAAGGTCGGCTTCGGGCAGTTCCAGGATGATTTCCTTGTAGTGCGCCTTCAGGAGCGTGTCCGGGGCGCCCTGGGTGACGATCACGCCCTCGTTCATGATCACGATTTCGTCGCACAGCGCCTGTGCTTCTTCCATGTAGTGCGTGGTCAGCACGATGGTCTTGTTGCGGGCGCGGATCCGCTCCACCAGTTCCCAGAAATTGCGCCGCGCCTGCGGGTCCATGCCGGTCGTCGGCTCGTCCAGGAACAGGATCTTCGGATCGTTCACCAGCGCGATCGCCAGCAGCAGGCGCTGGCGCTGTCCGCCCGACAGCTTGCGGTTGTCGCGCTTCTGGAGCTCTTCCAGCGCGCAGTCGGCGATCACCTGGTCGATGTCGGCCCGGCGCCGGTACAGGCGGTGGAACATTTCCAGCGTCTCGCGCACCGTGATGAAGTCCTGAAGTGCGGCCGTCTGGAACTGCACTCCGGAATCCTGCCGAAATGCAGCTCCGGCTTTCTCGCCCTCGTACAGCACCTCGCCGGATGTGGCGGGCGTTACGCCTTCGATGATCTCCACGGTGGTGGTCTTGCCGGCGCCGTTCGGCCCGAGAAGGCCGAAACAGCAGTTACGCGGCACGTCGAAGGAAATGCCGCGAACCGCGTGAACCGGTCCATAGTCCTTGACCAGCTCACGCACCGCGAGGATGGGTGGGTCCGTCATGCGCGGGGCTCAGGCCGCCAGGCGGCGCAGCACGTAGGGAAGGATGCCTCCATGTCGGAAATATTCGTGCTCCTTGGGCGTGTCGATTCGCGAGCGGGCCGCGAAATCGACCGTGGAGCCGTCGGTGCGGGTGGCGCGCACCGACACGTCCACTCCGTTCGGCGCGGAGATGTCATAGGTCTCGCTGCCGTCCAGTTCCAGGCTTGCGGCATCCGTCCCTTGCGGAAACTCGAGCGGATGCACGCCCATGCCCACGAGGTTGGAGCGATGGATGCGCTCGAAGCTGGTCGCGATCACCGCGCGCACGCCCAGCAGGGCCGTGCCCTTGGCCGCCCAGTCGCGCGAGGAGCCCGAACCGTATTCCTTGCCGGCCAGCACCACCAGAGGCGTTTTCTCTTCGCTGTAGCGCATGGCGGCGTCGTAGATGCTCATCACCTCACCGTCGGGCTGGAGCCGCGTCCAGCCGCCGTCCACGCCGCCCGCCAGTCGGTTGCGCAGCCGGATATTGGCGAAGGTGCCCCGCAGCATGACTTCGTGGTTGCCGCGCCGCGAACCGTACGAGTTGAATTCGCGCGGCGCCACGCCCTGTTCGCTCAGCCACTGGCCGGCGGGCGATCGGGCCGGGATCGCCCCGGCAGGCGAAATATGGTCGGTCGTGACCGAGTCCCCAAGCAGCGCCAGGACCCGGGCGGCGGTCACGCCCTGCGGCTCTTCGGGCTTGGCCGACATGCCGTCGAAGAACGGCGGACGGCGAACGTAGGTCGAGTCGTCGTCCCAGGGATAGCGGCTGCTGGCCGGACTCTCCAGCGCGTTCCAGCGTTCGTCGCCGTCGAACACTCCCGCATAACCCGCTTCGAACTGCGCCGCGCGCACGTGCTGCGCCACTTCAGCCTGCACTTCGGCGGCGTCCGGCCAGACATCGCGCAGATAGACGGGATGGCCCTCCGAGTCCAGGCCAAGAGGATCGTTCTCGATGTCCACGTCCATGCGCCCGGCCAGCGCCCAGGCCACGACCAGGGGAGGGGAGGCCAGGTAGTTGAAATACACTTGGGGATGAATGCGCCCCTCGAAGTTGCGGTTGCCGGACAGAACGCCGCAGCCGCCCAGTCCGGATTCCTCGACGTGGCGCGCGATGTCCTCGCGCAGGGGCCCCGAATTGCCGATGCAGGTCGTGCATCCGTATCCGACGATCTCGAAGCCCAGCGCCGACAGGTCGTCCAGAAGGCCGGCGGACTCCAGGTAACGGGTCACCACCCGGGAACCGGGCGCCAGGCTGGTCTTGACCCAGTCCGGGGGCCTGAGGCCGCGCTTGCGGGCCGCCCGCGCCAGCATGCCGGCGGCCATCATGACCGACGGATTGGAGGTGTTGGTGCAGCTCGTGATGGCCGCGATCAGCACCGCGCCGTCACCGGGCTTGTCTCCCGAGAACGGAACGGCAGTTTTCCCGCGCTCCTTCAGCGCCGAAGCGAAAGCCGGCTTGCTCTGTGTGATCGGAATCCGGTCCTGCGGACGCCGGGGGCCGGCGATGGACGGCACGACGGCGTCCAGGTCGATGTCCAGCGTGTCGTCGAATTCCGGTTCGGGGCCTGAATCCTCCCGCCACAGGCCTTGTGCCCGGGCATACGCATCCACGATTTCCACATGCTCTTTGCTGCGTCCGGTGAGCTCCAGGTAGCGAATTGTTTCGCCATCAACAGGAAATATGGCACAAGTGCTTCCGAATTCCGGTGACATATTGGCCAAAGTGGCCCGGTCGGCCAGCGGGAGGCCGTTCAGCCCTTCGCCGAAGAACTCGACGAACCAACCAACGACGCCCTTCTCGCGCAGCGCCTCGGTTACCGTCAGCACCAGGTCCGTGGCCGTGGAGGCGGGGCGCAGCTTGCCGTGCAGGCGCACGCCCAGCACCGGGGGAGGCAGCATCGTGATCGGCTGGCCGAGCAGGGCGGCTTCGGCCTCGATGCCTCCCACGCCCCAGCCGAGCACGCCGAGACCGTTGACCATGGTCGTATGGGAATCGGTTCCTACCAGCGTGTCGGGGTAGAGCAGGGTTACGCCATCGTGCTCCTTGCGGAAAACGACCCGCGCCAGTCGTTCCAGATTGACCTGGTGGACGATCCCGGTGTTGGGCGGCACGACCTTGAGCTGGCGAAACGCCTGCTGTCCCCAATGCAGGAAGGAATAGCGCTCGCGGTTGCGCTCGAATTCGAGTTCGTTGTTCCGGGCCAGGGCATCCGGCGTGGCGTAGTGATCGACCTGGACCGAGTGGTCCACGACCAGTTCGGCCGGCGCCAGTGGGTTGATCGCCTGGGGATCGCCGCCCAGCGCCTCCATCGCGTCGCGCATCGCCGCTAGGTCAACGACCGCCGGAACGCCGGTGAAGTCCTGCAGGATCACTCGGGCCGGCCGGAACTCCAGTTCCCGCTTTCCGTGCAAGGCGGCGAGCAGGTCCGCGCCGGAGGCCTTTCCATCCGCGTTGCGCAATAGATTCTCAAGCAGGATCTTGCGGCAGTAGGGCAGCTTCGCGACTTCGCTCGCATCGAACGCAGACAGTCCGTGGTAGGCAAGGCTGTGTCCGCCGATCTCAAGCCTGGAGAGTTTCCGTGCACTCATTACAATTAATCCTTGATATAGAAATTACAGTTATATCTTTGATATGCCTTTAATTATTTCTGGCAATCTGTAGAACCAGACGAACAGCACCATGCATACCTGCGCGATCGCAGGGATCGCGACCATGCAGAAAAGGATGGCCGTCGCCGCGCTGGCCGGCTGGTCCGCGGGGTCCAGATTGATGTTCAATCCGCCTGCCTTCAGGATGAACCCCAGCAGGATGGGGCCGAGCGAATAGCCCAGTCTTTCCACGAACACGTAGACCGACGTGTAGAGGCCTTCGCGGCGCAGCCCGGTGCGTTCCTGGTCGTAATCGATCGTGTCGAGCCACATGGCCTGCGAATAGAGCAGGATCGCTCCCGCAAAGAACCCGGAAAACGCTCCGCGGACAACGAGGAAGGCAATCATCGCCTCCCTGCTCCAGTCCGGGCTCACCAGCAGCCAGCTCAGGTGGGCGAAGATCTCCGCACCCGCCCCGATCAGGACGCCGCGCCGCTTGGTGATGGACCGGCCGAACCATTTCCAGAACGGAATCGCGACGAGGATGGTCAGGCTTGTAGAGACGGCCAGCCAGGGCAGAAGTGTGAGTGGCTGCTTGAGGACCACCGTAAACATGTAAACGACGGTGCCGCCCGTAACGGCCAGCGCCACGAATTGTGTGCACTTGGCGCCGATCAGCAGCACAAAAGGCGTGTTCTTGCTGACCGTCCGGATCTGTTTCCCAATGGACAGTTTCGGTTGTTTTTCAACTGGTGCGGAATACGCTCCGCGAGTACCAAGAAAGGTTGTCAGCATTGCGACCAGAACTACTGCGCCGAGCGTCCCCGCCATGATCTGAAAGGCGGAAGCGCTCGTATCGCCGCCGAAGAACTCGAGCATCGCCGGGGCGACCGATGCGCCAAGCGCGGCCCCCACCATCATGAACACCGAGCGATAGCTCATCAGGCTCAGGCGTTGCATGCGATCGGTGGTCATTTCCACGGGAATCGTGAGATACGGAACGTTGAAAATGGTGAATCCCAGGGAATAGGCGATCAGTACCGCCATCACCAGGACGGTGGAAGGCGGCAGTACGTCCGACATGCCGTGTAGGGAAAAGACGGCCGGAAGCGAAGCGGCGCAGATCACGGCGCCCAGCAGCAGGTAGGGCCGGCGGCGACCCCAGCGGCTGCGCGTGTGATCGGTCACCCAGCCCATCAATGGGTCGCTGAACGCATCGATCAGGCGGGCGGCTGTAATCAGCGTTCCGGCCAGGGCCTCGTCCACCTTGAGCACAAAGGTCAGGTAGTACATGGCCAGCGCGGTGAAGACGTTGAGGTACGTAATCGTCCCCAACGAGCCGAATCCCCACGTGATTCTCTGGTGCAGCGGGACGTTGGCCTGAGGTGCGATGGACTGGTTCAAGGCCGTGATTCACTCGACGCGGGGTGGGGCATGAGGGCGCTATTCTACGGGTCAAACCGCGCACCGCACGAGGGCAGCCGTTTCCCGGGCGCTTGCGTTCGGCACGCCGAAGCGCTTATGTTGCGCCAATGAATTCGGTCAGTCCCTGGAATGAGTTCCGCCGGGGGTGGGTACCCCTTGGCGCCGCCGTCATCGGCAAGGCGTTCAGCTTCGGAACCATCCCGATCTACGTGGTGGGCGTGTTCACGATTCCGCTGGTAGAGGCGTTCGGCTGGACGCGCGGCGAAATCGCTTTCAGCTTCACCGTGGCCACATTTACCTCCGCCAGCCTATCCGCGCTCGTTGGTTGGCTTTGCGACCGTTTCGGTTCGCGTCCGCTGGTACTCGTCGGTACGATCGGATATGCCTTTGGCATGGCGATCATTGCGACCAGCAGCGACTGGCTGTTGCGGTACTACGCTTCCTGGTCCCTGGCGACAATGCTGGGGGTCGGTGCTTCGGCGATAGCCCTGACCAAATTCGTGGCCGGGTGGTTCGAGCGCAAGCGGGGCCTGGCTCTTGGAATCATGCTGATGGGCAGTGGGCTTACCGCAGCCATGGCGCCTCCCTTCGTAGCTACGCTGATCGAAAACTTCAACTGGCGAGCGGGTTATCTGGGACTTTCGGCGGCGATCCTTCTTGTCGGAGTTCCCGTGATATTTTTCTGGTTGAGGGAAGCGCCTCTCAAACAATCCGCTGCCGGGCAGGCAGCTGCCAGGCGCAGTACCGGATTCCGGCTGGCCGTGGAGTCCCGCGCATTCTGGCTCATGTCGATTGCGTTCTGCGCCGCGACATTCGGAATCGCCGGGTTGATTTCCAGTTTTGCCCCTATTCTCGAGGACGCCGGTTATTCGAGGGTGCAGGCAGGGACGCTGACGGGATTGATCGGATTATTCGTCATGGTCGGTCGGCTGGGTGTGGGCTACCTGCTCGATCACCTGTGGGCTCCGGGACTGACTTTCGTTGCATTGTGCTTCGGCGCCGTGACTTGCGGATTGCTGACACTGCCTGAACTGCCCGTCTGGATGGTGGTTCTCGCGGCCTTTTGCCTGGGCGTTTCCGCCGGAGCGGAATGGGATGCGCTTTCGTATCTGACCGCGCGCGAGTTCGGCCTCAAATCGTACGGCCGCGTGTACTCGCTGCTGGTCATCAGCGTTGCGGTCATCACGGCCATAAGCCCTCCGATCTTCGGCAATACGTTCGACCAGCAGGGCTCCTATCGCGAGGTGCTGCTGATTTCAATGGTGCTGCTGGTGCTGGGCCCTGCCTTGCTGCTTTTCCTTAGCAGGGGCCGCGGTCCCGTGGCGGGGCACTGACGCCAGTCAGGACTCTGCACGGCGAGGCTCCCGACAGTTCAGGTTGCGCCGATGAGCCCCGACAGTCCCTGGAGCGAGTTTCGCCGCGGCTGGCGGCCGCTGGGTGCTGCCCTGGTCGGCAAGATATTCAGTTTCGGCACCGTGCCGGTTTACCTTTTGGGTGTTCTTACCATCCCCCTGGGGGAAGCCTTCGGTTGGTCCCGCGCCGAGGTGGCCCTGAGCTTTACGGTCGCCACGATGACCGCCGCGAGCGTGGCGCCGCTCCTCGGCTGGCTTTGCGATCGCTACGGCGCCCGGCCCCTGGTGATCTGGGGCACGGTGGGCTATGGCCTGGGCATGGCGCTCATCGGCACGAGCAGCGACTGGCTGCCGCGCTTCTACGCCTCCTGGTCGATCGCAACCGTCCTTGGCATGGGCGCCTCATCGATCGCGCTGACGCGGTACGTGGCCGGATGGTTCGAACGCAAGAGGGGCATGGCCTTCGGCATATTGCTTTCGGGAAGCGGACTGGCGGCTCTGTTCCTGCCGCCCTATGTCGCCACCCTCATGGATTACTTCAATTGGCGCGCCGGTTTTTACGGAGTCTCCGCGCTCATTCTCCTGGTGGGGGTTCCTGTCCTGATCCTGGGTTTGAAGGATGCTCCGCGCAAGCCGGCCGAACCCCCGCCGAAGGAGAACGAGGCGCCTGCCCGGCCGGGTCAGGCCAGGCCCGACTCGGGGTTCCGGCTGGCGGTTCGGTCCCGAACCTTCTGGATCATGGCAGTCGCATTCTGCGCTGCGACGTTCGGTCTGTCGGGAATGATTTCCAGTTTTGTCCCCATCCTCGAGGACGCCGGTTATGCGAGGCCGCAGGCGGCGGCGCTGTTCAGCCTGGTCGGTCTGTTCATCATGGTGGGAAGAGTGGGCGGCGGATATCTGATCGATTACGTGTGGGCGCCGGGCCTGGCTTTTGTGGCGCTGGCCGTCGGGGCGGCTGCCTGCGGATTGCTTACGCTGCCGGAACTTCCCCTGTGGACGGTAGTGTGCGCGGCGGCTTGCGTGGGCTTGTCCGCGGGCGCAAAATTCGCCGCCCTGCCGTACATGATTGCACGCGAATTCGACCTTGCATCCTACGGGCGCGTTTACTCGCTGATCATGATCTGCCAGGCTTTCATAACCGCGACCAGCCCCGTGATATTCGGGCTCACCTTTGATCGTGAGGGATCGTATATTCTGGTGCTGCTGCCGGCGATGGCGCTGCTTGTGCTGGGCCCGGCGCTGCTGTTGCTGCTGGGGCGCGACAGGGCCGAGTCCCGTGGGCGCTGAATCGGTCCCAAAATACCTTGCAGCTCAGATACTTCGCCCGGAAAGCGTATAATCGTGGCGCATATGAAAGTCCTTCGACGCGCATTGCTTGCCCTGGCCGGCGCCTTCCTGGCGGTGCAGCCGGCACTGGCTTGCCATTGCCCGGAAGACTTGCTGACCCATGCGCGCGAGACCTCGGTCGAAGAACCTGCCTGCCACGAATCCACTGAGACGGGGCATACCGATACGCAGCAGGGCGATTGCCCGCAGTGCGCCGATTGCGGCGACTACGAGCCGGCCCCAGCACCTTCGGCAGCCCAGGCCTTTGCATCCAATCATCTGCCGGAGTTCAATCCGGCGCCGGCGATTACCGGTCATCCGGCCGTGTCCGTTCGCCCGCAAACGGTTCGGAATATCGGACCGCCTCCCGCGATCCCTCGGGCTGCGTTAACGCCCGTCTTTCTGAAGCAGCGCCTCCTGAACTAGCCATCGAGCGCAACGCTCGCACCGGGCGCGCGCCCGGTGCGCTTCCGTACCCGCTCATTTCCCTCAAAGGGAGATCAAGATGGCCAGAAACAGCCGAAAACCATTCTTATTCCTGGCGTGTTCGCTTGGTCTTGCTCTAAGCGCACCGCCCCTGTTCGGGCAAAGCTTCGAGGAGCTTGAGGCGCGTCTCAGGGACCATCCCGCACTCCAGGCGCTCCGCCTGCAAACGCAGGCCTACCGCGAAGATGCCGTTGCCGCCGTAGCGTGGCCCGATCCTGTGGTATCGGTAGGCGTCAACAACTTTCCATTGCTCGACCCTTCATTCCGTACTTACCTGCCTACCAACAAGGCGCTCGGCATAAGCCAGCAGATTCCCAACCGGCCCGAACGCGCAGCCCGGTCGGAGCGCGCGAATCGCCGCGCCGCGCACAATGACGCGGTGGAAGCTCTGCAGTTTGCGCGGATGCGCGCCGAATTGATCGTTGCACTGGTCGAAAGGCGCCGTATAGCAGAGCAGGTTTCTTTCCTGAGGCAGCAGGATTCCCTGTATGGCGAACTGGAGCAGATCGTGCAGGGCGAGATTGCCGCAGGGCGCCCGGTGCTGTTCCGCCTGGCCGAGATCGACCTGCAGCGGTCGGAGGTCGACCGTGCCCTGGCGGACCTCGAAGGCGAAAGGGCAGAGGTCGATGCGCGTCTTCAGGACCTCGTCGTCGGGGCCGGAAACGTGCCTCCGCCGGATCTGGAGCCACAGGCCTGGTCGGGAAATCCCGATGCCTTTCACGCGGTACGGGTGGCGCGGGAAAACATAACCGTGGCCGACGCAGGCGTGTCCGAGGCGCAGGCCGCCTGGAAACCGGACTGGGGCCTGCAGGTTACTTATCAGCAACGTGACTCGGGCGCCTCGGGCATGCGCTTTCCGGGCGACGACTGGGTATCGGCCGCCGTAACTTTCAGTGTTCCCTTGTGGGGCAGCCGTTCGCAGGCTCCGGCGCTACGCGCGGCGCGGGCTGAGCGGGAAAGCGCCAGAAATCGCCACATGGCCGCAGCGAGGACCGCGGCGGCCCGGTACGCGGCCCTGGACGCGACCAGACGGGCCGCGGAAGCGGCCTTCGCCGCGCTGCAGACAAAGATCTCCGCCATCCGCGAGCAGGTTCAGGCTCAGCGGACCCGGTACGAGTCGGGAATAGGGGACTACTCGCCGGTTATCGATGGCGAACTGGCGGAACTGATCCTGCTGGGCCGTATGGCAGACGAGCAGGCCCGCCGCGATCGCGCTGTTGCGCAACTCAACTCCTTACTGGTGACGTCATGAACAGTTTTAATTTCCGTTGTTATTTCGCCGTGTTGCTGTTGACCGCATTGGCGGTTGGAGGCTGTGGCGGAAACGGGTCCGGCCCCGATTCGTCGACGGGACAGTCCCCAACGTTTGTGCAGGCGGATCAGCAACACACCTGCCCGATGCATCCTCAATTCGTGTCACAGGATCCCGACGTCCCCTGTCCCATTTGCGGGATGGATCTCGTGCCCGTTTCGAATGGGTCCACACTCCCGGAAGGCGCCGCGCTGGAGGTGCGGGTAGCGCCGGAAATGATCCAGACCATGGGTGTGCGCACCGCCCGCGTGGAGACTGCCTTTTTCGACAGGACGGTGCGTGCGTACGGAAACGTCGAAAGCAACGAACGGCTTGAGACCGTTGCGGTTTCCCGGCTGGAGGGCTGGATCGAAGACCTGGCGGTGCGTGCGGAGGGAGACGAGGTTACGCGCGGCGCGCTGCTGTATCGCGTATACAGCCCCGAGTTGATTGCCGCGCAGAAGGATTTCCTGGCTGCACTGGAGGCGGGCCGCCGGACGCGCATGGATTCGGGCCGCCAGCGTCTGATTTCCGACGGCATGCAGGCCGCCGCAATCGAGCAGCTCGTCGAAAACCGCGAAGTGATCGAGCGCTTGCCCGTTTACGCGGAGGCTTCCGGGACGATATCCGCCCTTTCGGTGCGGGAAGGCGATTACGTGAAGCCCGGAACGCAGATCCTGCGTCTTCAGTCGTACGAAAGGGTCTGGATCATCGCCTCCATCCCCGAAGCGGACCTGTCCATGGTGGAGGCCGGACAGACGGTTTCGCTGCAATTCCCGAGCGCGCCGGGGGCGCCGAACGAGGGAACGGTGGACTACGTCTATCCGACAATCGATCCCAGGACCCGGACCGCAGACGTCCGCATCGAGGTGGACAATGCCTCCGGGGCGCTGCGCCCCGGCGCCTACGCGGACATTCAATTCAGCCTGGGAAGCGGTGAAGCGCGCCTCTCCGTGCCGACCGAGGCCCTCCTGCGGGACAGCCGGGGCGAGCACGTGATCGTCGCCTTGGGGGACGGCCGCTTTACCGGCCGGGCCGTGGAGACAGGCGTTGCCGGGGGCGGCCGCACGGAAATTCTCAAGGGCCTGAACCCAGGCGAGAGGGTGGTGGTGAGCGGGCAGTTCATGCTCGACTCCGAGGCCAACCTGCGAGAGGGGCTTGCCAAGCTCGATTCGCTGCCCCCGGGCGGCGCCACGGACCATTCCATGCACAGGCACTAACCGTGGCCGAGCATCCGACAGAGCAGCTGGCCGGCCGGGACCCGTCGGACTCGGCGATCGCCCGGCTGATCGCCTGGTCGGCGGACAATCCGATCATCGTGCTGACGCTGGCCGGCGGGCTCATGCTGGCCGGCTGGCTGTCGCTGGAACGGACGCCGCTGGACGCCATACCGGACCTGACCGACACGCAGGTGATCATCCGCACCGAGTTTCCGGGGCAGTCCCCGCAGATCGTCGAGGACCTGGTGACCTATCCGCTGTCGGCCAATCTGCTCGGATTGCCCAAGACCAGGGACGTGCGGGGCTCGTCGATGTTCGGGACCAGCTTTGTCTACGTGATCTTCGAAGACAATGTGGACCTGTATTGGGCGCGCTCGCGGGTCGTGGAGGCCCTTTCACGCCTCAGCGCGGAATTGCCGGAAGGCGCAACACCGCAGATCGGTCCGGACGCGACCGGGGTGGGGTGGGTATATCAATACGCTCTGGTGGACGAGAGCGGGCGCACGGACCTCGCCCAATTGCGTTCGCTGCAGGACTGGTTCCTGCGTTTTGAGCTGGCCGGCGTCGACGGGGTGGCCGAGGTTGCGTCCGTGGGCGGTTTCGTGCGCGAGTACCAGGTGCTCATCGACCCCAACAAGCTGCGCGCCTACGACGTGTCCATCCGGCGCATTTCCGAGGCGGTCGGAGCCGCGTCCAGCGAAGTAGGCGGACGCGTGCTGGAGCAGGGTGAAAGCGAGTTCGTGATCCGGTCGTCCGGTTACGTGGAGGACCGTCTCGACCTGGAGCAGGTGGTGGTGTACGCGGAAGACGGCACGCCCGTGACCCTCGCCGACGTGTCGCGGATCGTCGAGGGCCCGGCGTTGCGGCGCGGCATCGTGGACCTGAACGGCGTGGGCGAGACCGTCGCCGGAATCGTCGTTATGCGCGACGGGGAAAACGCGCTGGACGTGATCCGCCGGGTAAAGGCAAGGCTGGAAGACCTTGAGCGCGGGCTGCCCGAAGGCGTCCGCATCGTCACGACCTATGACCGCGCCCCGCTCATCGAAGGGGCCGTCTCCTACCTGTATCGCAAGCTGATCGAAGAAGGGATCGCGGTGGCGCTGGTGATCTTCATCTTCCTGCTGCATGTTCGCTCCGCTTTCGTGGCCCTGATCACGCTGCCGCTGGGGGTGCTCGGAGCATTCGTGATCATGTCCGCGCAGGGCATAACCGCCAACATCATGTCGCTGGGCGGTATCGCCATCGCCATCGGCACGATGGTGGATGCCTCGATCGTGATGGTGGAGAACGCGAACCGGAGGCTGTCGGATCTGGGCGCGGGGGCCGGTCGCGAAGCCCGCCGGCGAGCCGTCATCCAGGCGGTAAGGGAAGTCGGCCCCGGCGTGTTCTTCTCCCTGCTCATCATCACCGTTTCCTTTCTGCCGGTATTCGCGTTGACCGGCGAAAGTCACCGCCTGTTCGCCCCGCTGGCCTACACCAAGACCTACGCAATGGGTTTCGCGGCCTTGCTGTCGGTCACGCTGGTGCCGGTGCTGATCCTGCTGCTCCTCAAGGGGCGTCTGCGGGTGCGCAATCCGGTCAGCGAGTTCGCCGCGCGACTCTATGCTCCCTGTCTGCGCGCTGCCTTGCGGTTCAAATGGATGACGGTGACGGCGGCCGTAATCCTGATCGCAAGCGCATTGATTCCGTATTCCCGCCTGGGATCGGAATTCATGCCGCCCCTTTACGAAGGCGAACTGCTGTATATGCCGACCACGCTGCCGGGCGTTTCCTCCACGAAGATCCGCGAGGTCCTGGGCCAGACCAACCGGGTCATCGCGGACGTGCCGGAGGTCGAGAGCGTTTTCGGCAAGGCCGGCCGGGCGGACACCGCCACCGACCCGGCGCCGCTGACGATGATCGAAACCTGGATTCGGCTGAAGCCGATGTCCGAGTGGCGGGACGGAATGACGCCGGAAAAACTCATCGAAGACCTGAACGGCCGCCTTCAGATGCCGGGCCTGACCAATTCCTGGGGCAACCCGATCAATATTCGGATGGACATGGTGTCGACCGGCGTGCGCACGCCCGTCGGCGTAAAGATTACGGGTGACGATCTCGCCGAGATTGAGCGGATCGCCCGCGAAGTGGAATCGGCCGTCAGCCGGGTCCCCGGCACCCGCACGGCGCTTGCCGACCGGGTGCTGGGCGGCAATTACCTCGAAATCCTGCCGAATCGCTCCGAGCTTGCGCGCCGGAATATCGACATGGGCGTATTCCAGTCGGTCATCCAGACCGCGCTGGGCGGCATGAAGCTCGCCGAGAGCGTGGAAGGACGCGAGCGCTACGACATCATGCTGCGCTACGACCGGCCGTTTCGGGAGACCCGGGACGATCTTGAGAACATCCTGGTGCCGACGCCCACGGGGGCGCATATTCCGCTCGGAGAACTCGCAGCCGTGTCCTTTACCGAGGGGCCGCCCATGATCCGTTCCGAGAACGCGCGCCTCACCGGCTGGGTCTTCGTGGATATCGAGGGCCGGGACCTGGGCGGCTACGTTGCCGAGGCCCGGCGCGTCGTGGACAGCGCCGTGCGGCTCCCGCCGGGCTACGCGATCGAGTGGTCCGGGCAATACGAGCAGATCGAAGCGGCCGGGGCACGTCTCAGGATCGCCATACCGTCGGCGATCGCGCTGATCTTTCTGCTGCTGATGCTGCACTTCGGACGGCTGGACCGGACCGCCATCATCATGCTTTCGCTGCCCTTCGCCCTGATCGGGGGACTGTGGGCGATATGGCTGGCCGGTTACAACCTGTCCGTGGCCGTCGCGGTGGGGTTCATCGCGCTCGGTGGAGTTGCGGCTGAAACCGCGGTGGTCATGGTGATGTACCTCGACAACCACGTGCGAGAGGACATGCCCGCAAACAAGGAGGAAATCATGCTGTCCATCAGCGTGGGCGCCGCGCTGCGCCTGCGGCCCATACTGATGACCGTGATAACGGTGCTCGTCGGCCTGATGCCGATCTTCCTGACCAGCGGGCTCGGTGCGGACGTGATGCGCCGGATCGCGCTGCCCATGCTAGGCGGGATGGTTTCGACGACGGCGCTTACGCTGTTGGTTATCCCGGCGGTGTATTTCGCCTGGGTCGGGAGGAAACTACCGCCCGCCGCGCTCGACGAGTGACTGCCAGGTGAATTCCTCGGTCCAGGGCGCGCCGGCCACGCGCCGCACCAGTCGGTCGCGTTCGTCCTGCAGGACCTCGCCGAATTCCGGAGAAGGCGCATAGTCGTCTATTGCCGCGGCATCCAGCAACCCCTTCTCCTCAAGGATTTTCTCGAGGACCATGACCCGGTCGCGCAGGATCCAGAGCTCCGACAGGAGCTCCGTGTTCATGCGCAGCAGCCGGTCCAGGCTTTCGTCGCCGGTGAGCGGACGGGTCGGCGGTTTGGTCATGCCGGGATCGAGGGCCTCCCGCTCTCGTCCGCGGGGTGCAGCGCAACGCTCAAGGCTTGGTCGCTACGTTGACCCAGGGGTAGCCCCTTGAATCCAGGGCGCGCGCTTCGAGCACCTTGAAGCCGACTTCTTCGAGCACCGTCGCCCAGTCCATCGAACAGGCCGCGCTGAAGAAGGGTTCCCCGCGATATTCGCTTTCCCAGTCCAGGATCGCGGCCTGGAATGCGTCCACGCGGCTGAATGGCGGCGGGTCGTTGATCACGATGTCGCCGCCGGGCTTGAGGATCCGGTACGCCTCGCGGATGGTGTCGATGCTCACCTTCACCGGCATTTCGTGCAGAAGCGCGTACATGAGCACGGCATCGTAGGACTCGTCCGGCTCGCCCGTGTCGCGCGCATCGCGCTGCTTCAGGTGGATGGGTATTCCCATGGTGCGCGCGGCCTTGTGCCCGCCCTTGAGCAGCGACGTCGAGATGTCGCTGCCGGTCAGCTCGGCGTCTGGATACACCTTGCTGCAGGCTGCCAGCGCGCCCAGACCTCCGCATCCGGGTTCGTAGATGCGGTCGTAGTGGTCTTTCGGCAGCAGGCTAACAACATCCACGCGCTGCCGGCGGATGTCCTGGTCCACTTCCACGGCCGCATAGCCGCCGCGGGAGAAAACATGTGGGGCCACTCCCGCCATGAACATCGGGGTGGCCAGGTCGTAGCCGTCCCAGCCGCCCGGCTCCAGGTGCCACTCCACGCCTTCGTAGTACTTCGGAATCGGCACGCTGTCGTCGAGTTCCAGCGAGCCGCCTTCGTATTCCGGCTCGCGGCTGAGGACCTCGATGCACTCTTCGCGCTTTTCCTCCACGGCCGGAATCGCTCGCACGAAATTCTCTTCGGCCACGTAGCGCTGATAAAGCCTCTCGTGCTGGTAGGCCGGGCATTCCAACGCCGCCTTGCGGGCTTCCCGCGCACGTTTCAACTGGGCGCGCGGTTCCGGCTTGACCTCGGCTTCGAGCAACTCTCGCCCTTTCTCGCTGGCGGCAAACTGCTCGCGCGCAATATCGCGAATGTGGCTGGAGGAAAAATGCTGCAGCGACCCCAGGAACTGAAGGCCGGCGCGGTGTCTCTGGCTGATCGGGATCATGCGGGTTCCCTCGGTTGGCGGTTCGATTAGTTTAGCGCGAAAGTGGCTGGCACGTTTGCTTGCGGTGCTTGCTATTGCATCGACAGAACAAACAGCCCGTTCTGCATATCGCTGACGAGCAGCGTTCCGGAAGGAAGAAACGGGTACACGCTCCAGGCGCCCTGCAGGCTCCGGGTGTTACTGTCCGGGAACGTGTCGAAAAAAGCGATTTCCCTGATGTCCTCCGTCGTCAGGTCGCCGAACTCAAGAACCCGCAGACCGGAGCTGTAGTTTGCTTCGAACACGCGATTTCCCTGCACGTAGAGGTTGTGATCGGTCGCTTGCGTGCCCAGGTCGTGCGCATAGAGGTGTTCCAGGGAATCCAGGTCCGAGACGTCGAATACATGCGTGCGCGTGGTCAGACCGTAATTGGTCTCGTCCAGCTCATCGCCCAGCAGGAAGTAACGGTGGTCTTCCGTTAGCCAACCCTGGTGCACGTAGCCCAGTTGCGGGTACGTGATGGATGAAACGCGCACAGGGGCGGACTTGTCGGTAACGTCGACCACCTCGACGTGGTTCTCGTTGGAGCTGAAGCAGATTTCCCGTTCGCGATGCTCTTCGTCCGGGCCCCGGTAGATGACGCACTGCGTATCGTGCGTCCTGGTCACTTCGTGACAGCCGGCAAACATCGGATTGATGGGCGTCCGGATGTTCATGATGTGCAGCCCGCCGTCGCAGGTGTCCGTCGATACCGCGTAGGCGAAGCCGGTTTCTTCGTTGATCGCCAGGTTGTGCGAGTGCCGGAAGCCGTCATACACCGTATCGGGGGAAAAATCCGCAGGCCCGGACAGGCCCCGCAAGCGCGTCAGGTCGAATACCTGCATGCCGTGCGCGCCGGCGTTGTCCGCGACAACGTAGGCATGGTCGCGGTACACCTTGATGTCCCGCCACACGGAATTGCTGGTTTCCGTCGGCAGCCTTCCGAGGAACAACGGGCTTTGCGGCTCGGAAACGTCAACAAATGCGGTGCCGTTGGTCATGCCCATCAGGGCGTATTCCTTGCCCGTCTGCGAGTCCCGCCAGCCCCAGACGTCGTTGCCCGAGGTTCCCTCCATGGTGGCTAGCGAAACCCGTTTCTCAAGCGAGATGCCCCTGCAGGCGAAATCTCCGGCGTTGCCGTCGATGCAATTTTCCGGTCCGGTGCCGAGGGTCGCGGGTGACGGCGGTGTGACGGGCGGCGGCGGTGGCGGAGGCGTAACGGGAGGCGGCGGAGGTGGCGGGTTTGTGTCGCCCCCACCGCCACCGCAGCCGGACAGGACCGCGCACAGGAAGAGCACCGCGGCCGCGCCGCCTGCGATTCTTCTCCTGACCCGCATGATTACCCTAAAGGTCTATAGTTGCAGCCGAAACAAAACAGGGAGCACACCCATGCGCAAATTTACTCTATTGCTTGCCGGCGTACTGATGTTCGCGGGCGCCCAGGCGGACAGCCACGAACCCGAGCCGGGCTACGCTACCTTCATACGCACCGCGGTGCTCGCACGCCGGGCCGACCTCGAGCCGTCCATCACGTTCTGGAGGGACGTAATGGGCTTCGACTACGCCGGCGATCCGGAAGCGCGCACGGGCTTTGCCCATCTGCTGGGTTGGAACGAAGATTCGACCACCTACTTCACCATTTTCACGTCCAGGGAGGGGGCCATGATCGGCCTGTTGATGGTGGAGGACACTCCGGATTTTCCCGAGCTTGATTTGCCCGATGAAGGCACGGCCTATGGCGGCGTGGTGCTGGTGCACATGGGCAAGAATATTCGCGACGTTTACGACCGCGCCGTCGCGCACGGTGTCGACATCGTCAAGCCCTACGGACCGTCGCGCACGGGCCGCTCGATGACGATCCTGCTGCGCGCCCCCACGGGCCAAATGGTCGAGATCTACGAAATGATCGAGCAGGATCAATAGGGCCCGATCCAGTATAGTGGCCGCCGGGAAGGAGGGCGCGGCACTTTGCGAGAGGACGTCAACCTGCAATGGCGCATTGCGGCGCGGCCGGAAGGCAACGTGCGTCCGAGCGACTTTGAGCTGGCCGAACGGCCTATCCCTTCGCCCGGGCCCGGCGAAATGCTGGTGAAGACGCGCTACCTTGGCCTGGCGCCGGTGATGCGGATGTACATGCAGGGCCTCAATCCCTCGGGAGAGACGCCGCTGGACATAGGCGACGTGATCCACGGGCGCGGAGTGGGCGAAGTGGTGGAGTCCAACCACCCGGACTACCAGCCTGGGGACATCGTTCAGGGACAGCTTGGCTGGCAGACGTGGAAGGTCACGGCCGCGACGCCGCGCGAGCGGTTCTTCAAGTGCAGGGACTACGGCCTGCCGTTTTCTCTGGGCGCCGGCGTACTGGGGATGACCGGGGTAAGCGCCTATTGGGGACTGCTGGACTGCGGGCGGCCCAGGTCAGGCGACCTGGCGGTCGTGTCCGGCGCCGCGGGCGGGGTCGGTTCGATCGTTGTGCAGATGCTGAAGATCCACGGCTGCCGCGTCATCGGCATTGCCGGGGGTCCGGAGAAATGCCGCTTCATCCGGGAACTGGGCTGCGAGCAGGCCATCGACTACAAGAACGAGGACGCCTGCGCACGCGTCGCGGAACTCTGTCCCGACGGCATGGACCTCTACTTCGACAACGTGGGCGGCGAATTGCTTGCTGCCTGCCTGGACAACCTGGCGTTCGGCGCGCGTATCGTGCTGTGCGGTTCGATTTCGGAATACCTGCGAGGGGAACGCTTCGCGCTTCCCAACTACCTGAATCTGCGTTCGGCGAATGGCAGCATGACCGGCTTCTTCGTCTACAACTACCAGGACCGTTTCCAGGACGCCTTCGACGGATTGGCGGAGTGGATAAAGGCAGGTAAGCTCAAACCCGTCCAGGACGTCGTGGAGGGCTTCGAGAATATGCCGGACGCCCTGGCGAGGCTGTACGATGGGCGCAACGTAGGCGTGCAATGCTGCAGCGTGCGGGGAGAACCGGAGAAAAAACACTGATGAATACCGCGATTGCCGCTCCCTATCCGCGACCTGCACGCCGCTGGTACATGGTGGTGCTACTGACCCTGGCCTACTTCATTTCCTATATCGACCGCACCGTGATCGGTCTGCTGGTGGAGCCGATGAAGGCGGACATGGGATTGACGGACGGCCAGATGGGCCTGTTGATGGGTTTGGCCTTCGGTATCTTCTACGCCACGATGGGCTTGCCGCTGGGCTGGCTGGCGGATCGTACGCGCCGTGTGACCATCGTCAGTTGCGCAATCGCGCTGTGGTCCGCCGCAACCGCGCTCTGCGGACTGGCCAGCAATTATCTGCAGTTGTTCCTGTTGCGCATGAGTGTCGGGGTGGGCGAGGCGGCCTTAAGTCCCTGCACGATGTCGATGATCGCGGACAGTTTCCCCAAGGAGAAGCGCGGCAAGGCCATTGCCGTGTACTCCATGGCGCTGTCGCTGGGCACGGCTTTCGCCTACTACGTGATTGGCGCGCTGCTGGCGGCGCTGCGCGGGGTTGAAGTGCTCAATTGGCCGCTGGTAGGCGCCATCAGACCGTGGCAGGCGGTTTTCATCATTGTGGGGCTTCCGGGCGTGCTGCTGGCGCTGGCCATGCTGACGGTCCGCGAGCCGGTGCGCCGCGACCTTGAGCGGGATGTCTCCTCCCTTCCGGGGCGCAGGCACCTGCAGATCAACGCCACGCCGGTGCTCATGTTCCGGCATGTCTTCACGCACTGGAAGACCTATCTGACGTTCGTGTTGCCGTTCTGCCTGATGACGACCGTCGCCTACACGCATCTCTGGATGCCGGCGGTGTTTTCAAGGACCTGGGGCATGGAGACGCCTGAATTTGCCCAGATCAAGGCCATCGTCACGGTGCTGTGCGCGCCCGCCACGGTATTCGCGGCCGGCGCGTTGTCTGATTTTCTGGTGCGACGAGGGCGCGATAACGCCCCCTTGCTAATCGCCGTGGTGGGCGCGTTCATCTTCGCGCCCACCGGTTTTCTTATTGCCCTGATGCCAGGCACGGTTTCGGCGTTCGTGGTTTTGGGCGTAAGCCTCGTGGGTATCGCCACCACCACCTCCACCGGCGTCACCGCGCTGCTGATGATCACGCCGGCACAATTTCGCGGCCAGATTACCGCCATCTATTACATGGCGATCAGCATTACCGGCCTCACGCTGGGGCCGTCCACCGTGGGCTGGCTGTCGGACTGGTTCAATGGCGGAACCGGCGTGGCGGGCATGGACGCGCTTGTGGAGTGGGTGTTGCCCGGGGCGACCGGCGCCAAGAGCCTGGCTCTTGCCTTTGCCGCCGTGCCGCTGCTGTACGGTTCGGTGGTGCTGTTGCTGGCGCCCGTCACCCTGCGCTGCTTTCGCCGCGAACTCGCCCGTATCGGGGAGAACTAGCGGATCGGGGAAAGGTCAGTGGCGATACCTGCCGCCGCCATAACCACCCCGATCCCGGCCGCCGGATCTCTTTTGCTGCGGCCTGGCTTCGTTCACCCTCATGGGGCGGCCGTCATAGTCGGAGCCGTCCAGGTTCTCGATGGCCGCCTTGGCCTCGGCGTCGGTGGCCATTTCCACAAAGCCGAAACCCTTGCTGCGGCCCGTGTCACGATCGCTGATCAGCTTGCAGGACTCGACGGTCCCGGACTCGGCGAACTTCTCCGTAACGGAACTTTCCGTTGCTGAATAGGGCAGATTGCCTACGTACAGTTTTCTTCCCATGATTCCTTCTAATAAGTTGGTTGGCGCCTGCATGCTAGTGCGCAGGGCACCCGTTGGCCCGCAAGAATTGCGGGAACGTACATTCTAGCGCGAGAGTGGCGTGATAGGGATCACTTGTTCGAAACAGGCGGCCGTTGCATGCCGTGCGTGCCGGAGAAGGCGTCCGGCTTCAGAGTGTCCGGCGCCGCCACCGAGACTTCGTCGAACAGGCGATCTTCGGTGGCAATGGTTTCCGCGCTGACCTCGGCGATATTGGTCCAGTCGTCCATTGTGAACAGGACATCGGTGTAGTCGCTGAAGGGGTTCTTGCGCGGCGTCATCAAGTCCGACATTACGGCGTGGTAGTGCCTTAGCGCCTCGTCCAGGACGGCAAAATCGGCACGGTCCGCCTGGCGATACGCGTCAAGCGTCTCAGCGAGCAGCGCATTTTCGGCTCTCGCTCTTTCCTGGCGGCTTGCGAGTGTTTGCAGCGCCTCGTGAACCTCCGCGTTGTCCTTGCGAACGCGCTCCTTCAGCAAGTCGTGGATGTTCATGTCCGTGAGGTCGAGCCGACCCATCGAGTTAACCAGGTAGTCGGCGCAGGCTTCGAACAGGCCGGCGAGACTGTCGTCTCCCGGCTGCACCTGTTCCAATGCGCCCTTTAAGGATTGACGGACCTGGACCTGGCGGCGGCGTTCCCGGCCGAGTTCGGCCAGAGGGTTGAAGTCGGCGTTCACGATTGCCTCCTCGTTTGCCGCGGCGCCGGCGGGCGAAAGCACGAGAGTGAACGCAACCCATACGCCGAAGAGTGCGCTTGCAAGAAGTGTTTGCGGCCGCCGGTTTCGCATTCGACCAATGCTAACAGTTCGACCTGGGAGCTAAGGCGTCCCGGCTTCGCCAAGGGCGGGACGCCCTCACTCCCGGGTGACGCCTTCGTGGAGGGCGGGACGCCCTCCCTACCAAGTCAAGCCTCGGCGCGTTCGATTACTCCGCCGCCCAGGCATTCCTCGCCCTCGTAGAACACCAGGTACTGTCCCGGCGTCACCGCCCACTGAGGCTTGTCGAAGCGCACCAGGCAGCGGTCCCGACCGAGCAGTCGCGCCTCGCAGTCGGCGTCGTCCTGGCGATAACGGGTCTTGGCGCTCAACCGCGTGCCTCCCGGGAGTCCATCCGGCGCGCCGCTTACCCACTTCAGCTTTCCCACCGTGATCATGCGGCTGAACAACAGGGGGTGGTCGTGTCCCTGCGCCACGACCAGGGCATTGGCGCTCAGGTCCTTGCGCACGACGTGCCAGGGTTCCGGGCCGCAGCCCTTCATCCCCCCAAGCCCCAGTCCCCGCCGCTGGCCGATGGTATAGGCGGCCAAGCCCTGGTGTTCGCCCACGTGTTTCCCGCCAAGCGTGACTATCGGCCCCGCTTGCATTGCCAGGTGCCGCGAGATGAATTCCGGGAAGGATCGTTCTCCTACGAAGCAGATGCCGGTGCTGTCCGGGCGCGCGTAGTTCGGCAGTCCGCGCCGATGCGCGATGTCGCGCACCTCGTTCTTGTCCAGGTCGCCGACCGGGAACAGGCAGCCGCCGAGCGCGCTTCCGTCAACCGCGTGCAGGAAATACGTCTGGTCCTTGTTGCGGTCTTTTCCACGCAATAGCCGTGTGCCGGATGCCGAGTGCTCCAGGCGCGCGTGATGGCCCGTGGCCAGCCGTTCGGCGCCCAGCCTGCGCGCCTGGTTCAGGCAGGCCCCGAACTTGATGCGCCGGTTGCAGCCCACGTCGGGGTTGGGCGTACGCCCCGCCCGACATTCCCGCAGCATGTCCTCGAAGACTTCCCGCCGGTACTCCTCGGAGAAATTCAGGTGGTGAAGCGGGATGCCGAGTTCGCCGGCCACGTCGGCGGCGGCCTCAAGGTCTTCGGCGGCAGGGCAGGAGCCGTCGGGCTCGTCCCAGTTGGTCATGTGCAGGGCTTCCAACCGGTGGCCCGCGTCGATCAGGCGCAAGGCGGCCACCGCGGAATCCACTCCGCCGGAAATTGCCACCATGACGGTGCCCGTCACAGGAGAACCTCACTCAGCCAGTTTCTTCGCGATGCCCGTGTAAGTCGCGGGAGTCAGGGCGAGCAGCGCCTCACGCGCTGCGTCGGGCAGCTCTGCGTTTATCAAATAAGAATGTAAGGAATCTCTTGTAACTATCTGATTACGTGATATATTCTTAAGTTGTTCGTAGGCGTTCTCACAGCCGTGGGCACGCATTACCGTTTGCACCGCCTCGGCCAGCGTTTCCCAGGCGGAGTCGAGGTCCTCGCTCATTCTGGACTCGTCGGGCGAGAGCTTGTCCAGTCCTTTCTGCACTTCCGTCCAAGCCACAAGCGCATGTCCCAATGCGACGCCCAGGTTGCGCAGGACCGTGGAATCACTGAGGTCCCGCTGCAGGCGCGACACGGGGAGCTTTTCCGAAAAGTGACCCAGCAAGGCGTTGGACAGCCCCAGGTTGCCTTCGGCATTTTCGAGGTTGATGGGATTGACCTTGTGCGGCATGGTGGACGATCCCGTTTCGCTACCTACCGCCTTCTGGCGGAAGTAGCCCATCGAAATATAGGCCCAGGCATCCCGGCTGAGGTCGAGCAGGATGCGGTTGATGCGCGCCAGGGCGTCGCAATATTCCGCCACCCAGTCGTACGGTTCGACCTGGGTCGTGACCGGGTTCTGCTCGAGTCCCAGCCCCGAAAGAAAGCGGCGGCTGAAATCCGGCCAGTCCACCTCGGGACAGGCCGCGTAGTGCGCGTTGTAGTTGCCGGTGGCGCCGCTGCACTTGGCCATGGCCGGAACTTCGCCGAAAACGGCAAGCTGGCGCTTCAGCCGGTGCACGAATACCGCCAGTTCCTTGCCCAGCGTCGTGGGGCTGGCCGGCTGGCCGTGGGTGCGCGCCAGCATGGGCAGGCCGGCGTGCTCGCGGGCCATGCAGTGAAGCTGCCCGATCAGGGCTTCCAGCACCGGGACCAGGACTTCGGACCGGGCCCTTGCCAGCATGATCCCATAGGCGCTGCTGTTGATGTCCCAGCTTGTGCAGGCGAAATGCAGCATCGGAATGCGGTCGGAGAGCGAGTCGTGCTCGCGCAGGCGTTCGGCCAGGTACAGTTCCACCGCCTTGACGTCGTGCCGGGTCTTCTGTTCCAGTTCCTTAACGCGCTCCGCCGCCTGCGGCCCCAGATCCTGCTCCAGCGCGTTCAGAAATGCCGTTTCCCTGCTGCTCAGGGGAGGTGCGGGGCCGAATGCTTCTTCGCCGCAAAGCGCCCGCAGCCAGGCGAGCTCGACCTTGAGCCGCCACAGGATCAGGCCCTGTTCGGAGAACAATTCCGCGAGCGGGCGGACGGCTTCAGCGTAGCGCCCGTCCAGCGGCCCTAGAGCGGATAAGGAATTCGCTGGGCTCGAATACCGGGACATGGGGAGGGGCGGCTATACTCGCAGGCGCGCATCATACTGCAACAGGGGTAGTTCGTGCCAAAATTCAGAACCGAACGCGACAGCATGGGAACGCTCAAGGTCCCGTCCGACGCGCTTTGGGGCGCCAGCACCCAGCGTGCCGTGGAGAACTTCCAGATCAGCGGCAAGAGGATGCCGCGCGCGTTCATTCGCGCCCTGGGCCTGATCAAGGGGGCGTGCGCTTCGGCCAATCGCACGCTGGGCCTGCTGGACTCGGCCCGAGCCAACGCCATCATGAGGGCAGCGGAACACGTTGCCCACAGCATCCACGACGAACACTTCCCCGTGGACGTCTTTCAGACCGGATCGGGCACCAGCAGCAACATGAACGTGAACGAAGTGATCGCCAACGCCGCCAGTTCCAAAGAGGTCAGGGTGCATCCCAATGATCACGTCAACATAGGGCAGAGCAGCAACGATGTCATTCCGTCGGCGCTGCATCTTTCCGCGGCCCTGGAGGTATACGAGCGATTGCTGCCGGCGCTGGATCACCTTGCGGGGTCGATCGAAAAGCGCGCCGCGGAATTCGAGGGTGTCGTCAAGACCGGCCGCACGCACCTGATGGATGCGATGCCCCTGGCGCTCAGTCAGGAATTCGGCGGCTGGGCGGCACAATTGCGCGACTGCCGGACCCGGCTCGAGCAGGTGCTCAATTTAAGGCTGAACAAACTGGCGCTGGGCGGAACGGCAGTCGGGACGGGAGTCAATGCCCACCCGGTGATGTCGGGACTGGCCTGCCGCTGGATCAGCGAAAAGACCGGCCTCGATCTGACGCCGGCCGGCAACCGGTTTGCGGCGCTCGCCGGGCAGGACACGATGGTTGAGCTGTCCGGCCAGCTCAAGGTAACGGCGGTGGCGCTGATGAAGATCGCCAACGACCTGCGCCTGATGAACTCGGGGCCGCTGGGCGGACTCGGCGAGATCACGCTGCCGGCGCTGCAGCCGGGCTCCAGCATCATGCCGGGCAAGGTCAATCCGGTCGCCAGCGAAACCGCCATGCAGGTGGCGGCCCAGGTGATCGGCAACGACGCGGCGATAACCGTGGGCGCCCAGGCGGGCAACTTCCAGCTGAACGTGATGCTGCCGATGATCGCGCGCAACGCGCTAGAGAGCATCCAGATCCTTTCGGCGGCCTGCCGGATGCTGGCCGACAAGGCGATTGCCGGCCTGACCGTCAACAGGGAACGCCTGGCGGAGCTGCTGGAGCGCAACCCGGTCCTGGTGACGGCGCTGAATCCGGTGATCGGCTACGACAAGGCCGCGGCGATCGCCAAGCGGGCCTATGCGGAAGGGCGGCCGATCCTGGAAGTGGCGGTCGAGGAAACCGACCTGTCCGAAGAGCAGCTCAAGGCCATCCTGAACCCGGTCACGCTCACCAGGGGCGGCATTCACTCCGAGTAGCGGAGGATTTCAGCCCATTCGAGCTTCATCCAGGGGGTGAAGCGTTCGGGGTGGCGTTCGATCTCCTGCGTCAGTTCGTCCGGCGCGATCCAGCGCCAGGCGGCGATTTCGGCGGGGTCGGGCGCCAGTTCGCCGTCGTAGTCGCTTTGGAATACGTGGCATAACTCGTGTTCCGAGTAGCCGGCGGAGTAGCGGGCCTGATAGATGAACTTGTACAGGAACCGGGCCTTGCAGGAGATGCCCAGTTCCTCGTGCGTGCGGCGCTCGGCAGCGGCCGGAACGTCCTCGCCCGGCAGGGGATGGCCGCAACAGGCATTCGACCAGTACATCGGCCACAGCGGCTTGGCGGCGCTTCGCTGCTGGAGCAGGACCCGACCGTCCGGTCCGTAGACGAAAACGGAAAAGGCGCGGTGCAGAAGGCCATCGCCCTCGTGGCATTGGAATTTCTCCGCGACGCCGATTTCACGGTCCTCGGCGTCCACCAGCACCAGGTTGACCGGCGCGTTCACGGGACCAGTTCCACCTCTCCTCCGCCCGCGGGAAGCTTCAGCGCGATGGTTCTCGCGCCGGTCTTTTCGATCGATTCCTTGACTGTGTGGCAGCTCTCTGCGCACAGCGCAAGCATGGCCCCGCCGCCGCCGCCGCCGGTCAGCTTGGCCCCCAGCGCTCCGCCCATGCGCGCGGCGTCGATCAACTGTTCCAGTTCCGGCGTGGCGAGCTGCAGGCCGTTGAGCAGGCCGTGGTTGAGGTTCATCAGGTCGCCCAGTTCTTCGAGGCGCCCGCCTTCCAGGCACTTTCGGGCCTCGACCACGAGTTCGCCGATCTCCTCGAAGATCCGGTCATAAACACTCGGGTTGCGGTCGCGTGCCGTCCTGACGTTTTCGACGGTTACGGCCGTCAGGCTTTCCTCACTGCTGATACCGATCACGAAATACGTGTCGGCGCCCGCCTTGACCGGCCGGATTTCCGGCGGCGTGTTCTTGCGGTAGAGCAGGGTGGTTGCATAGGCGGAGACGGCATTGTCCACGCCGCTCGCGCGCCCGTGCGCAAACTGTTCGCAGGCCCAGGCTATTTCATTGATTCTCTCGACGCTGAGGTCCAGGTCGAAGCGCTTGTTCAGGGCCCGGATGATGGCGACAGCCATCGCCGCCGAAGATCCCAGGCCGACGCCGCGGGGCAGGTCGGAGAAGACGGAAATGCGCATCGACTTGCCGGCCAGACCCAGTTCCTCGAGCATCTTCAGCGCCGAACGTTCCCATGGTCGGCGACGGCGCGAGTGCGAGAGGCGGTATTCGAGTCCCCAGCCCGGGATCGCCAACTGGATGCCTTCCTCGCTGTCGTCGATCTGTGCGCGCACGTTCAGGGGAACGGGACAGGCCAGCGCCGGCTGCCCGAACACGGCGGCATGCTCGCCCAGCAGGATCAGCTTGCCCGCGGCCACGCCCAGGCGGGCCATTGCCGCCTCGTCCAGGGCCGGCAGGTGCTGTTTTCTTTCCAGCTCCCCCAGGACTTCCCTCGCGCGCCAGACCTTGACGTCGCCTTCGCCGATCAATCGCTCCAGCACCTGGTCGAACAGTTCCGGCGGCGTGCCGGCGGCCTTGACCACTGTGCGGGCATGCAGCGTCATGTGGCCGGCCTGAATGCCTTCGGTAACCAGCGCCCTCAGCGCCGAGAAGTTCTGCGCCAGGCCGACCGCGGCCATGACCTGCGCGAGTTCCTGGGCCGACTCCACCCGCATCATCCGCAGGAACAGTTGTGTGGCCGGGTTGGCTTCCAGCGAGCCCCCGACCGTGCCCACCTTGATTGGCATCTCCAGGCGCCCGCACAGTGCCCCATCCTCGCCGCGCCACCACTTCGAGAGCGCCGTGTAGTTGCCGTGACGCGCCGCCCAGGCATGCGCGCCGGCCTCCAGGGCCCGCCAGTCGTTGCCCGTCGCGAGCGCAACCGCATCGACGCCGTTCATGATGCCCTTGTTGTGTGTCGCCGCGCGGTAGGGATCGACCGCGGCCAGTTCGGCAGCCATGGCGATGCCGTCGCGCACGTCCTCGCCGCTTTGCCCCTTGCCGCCCAGCAACTCAACCGGGATCACGACCTCCGCCCGGGCCAGGGCGCGATCGCTCAAATTCGACAGGATGCGCATGAACACCTGCCCGCCGCTCATGCTCTCGACCAGCGCCGACACGCCCTCGCACATGCTGTTGACCAGGTTCGCGCCCATGGCGTCGCGGGTATCGACCAGCAGGTGCAGGACCAGCATTTCGCCCTCGCCGCCGGGCATGGGGCGCCGGTGAACTTCGACATCGACCACGCCGCCGCCTCGCGCCACCATGCGCGGATGAATGCTGTTGGCCAGGCGGATGATCTCCTCGCGCTTCGACAGCAGATCGGCGGCAGCGTGCGCCGGATCCGGCACGTTGAGCACCTGGATCTGCCCTATCAGCACCGGATCATCGGCTTCGGCCGTAAAGCCGCCCGCTTCGCGTACCAGCTTGGCGGCGGAACTCAGGGCGGCGACGACTGACGGTTCCTCCACCGCCATCGGCGCAACGTAGTCGCGGCCGTTGATCAGGAAGTTGAGTCCGAGGCCCACCGGCAGTCCGAGCACGCCGATCACGTTCTCGATCATCCGGTCGGCACGCGCGGCGTCCAGACTGGCGCGGCCCCGAGCCAGGTCCTTGAAGTCCGCTTCGCTCAAAAGGCCATGTTCGAGCGCGGTCTGCACCCGCTCGCGCGGCGTCAGGCGGTAGAAACCGGGTATGCGGGAACCCTTCAAAGCGCCGGCAATTATACGAAAGCAGCGCTTGGGGCAGTTGTGGCAAAATCCGTCGCGAAAACCTACGTTGCTTGGGAGGAAAGCAGATGGAAGCACGCGGCAAGGCGCTCTGGCGCCTGATGATTCCGGCGGTTTGCGCCGCAAGCCTCACGATTCCTGTCTATGCGCAGGAGCTTGAGGAAATCGTGGTTGTGGCGCGAAAGCGCGAGGAATCGCTGCAGGAGGTGCCGATCAGCATCACCACCTTCAGCCAGGAAGACCTGATGGTCCAGGGCATCGACAGCCTTGAGGATATCGCCCGCCAGTCGGCCGGGATCATCTTCGACAAGGGGTTCTCGCCGCAGGACACGCGCATCGTAATGCGCGGCCTTTCCCCCACGCGGGGACGGCCCAACGTGGCCGTGCTGCTGGACGATGTGGATATTTCCAGCGAGGGAGTACGGACTTCCGGCAGTTCGCTCACGATCAATCCACGCCTTATCGATATTGAACGCATCGAAGTGGTCCGCGGACCGCAGTCCGCGCTATACGGACGCAGCGCTTTCGGCGGCGCGATCCACTACGTGACCCGGCGGCCCGGCGCGGAGCGCCGCGGGCAGCTTTCCGTCGACGTTTCCGCCGAAGGCAAGAAGGAGATCATGGGTTCGGCCAGCGGCCCCCTGAGCGACAATTTCTTCGTGGGATTCAACTTCGCGGCCTGGAACGAGGACGGTTATTACCAGAACACCGTAACCGACGGGGACGTCGGCGGTCAGCAGGGCGTGGGCTTCACGCTGACGGGGGCGCTGGACGTTGGGGAGCGGGCCCGCTTTACGGCGCGGTTCGAGTACACGGACGACGAATTTGATCCCGCGGCGGCAGCGGCATCCGCCATTCGTGTTCCAGTCCCCACGCCAGCCGCTGGCCTGGGAGTAATCTGGCACCCGGCCGCGACCTCGGTCAATCAGCCGTTCGGGCCCTTGCCGCACATGGACGACGTTCCGATAACGTTGAGCCCGGATCCCAGGACCGGTGAGGAATTTCCGGGCACGACGCGCGAGGTATTGCGCGGGCAGTTGCGCGCCGAGTTCGACTTTGCCGGCGCAATGCTGACCTCCATTACCCACGTCGGTTCCGTTGAGGCCCATCAATTCCACGATTCCCAGCGAATAGGCGATGTATCTGCCCCGGTTCCGCCATTTAGTATCAGCGTGTCCGGCGAAGTGAACTTCGTGACGGAGAATGATCTGTTCAGCCAGGAATTCCGGCTCACGTCCACAGGCGAAGGGCCTTTTTCCTGGGTCCTGGGAGGGTTGTACTGGACTGAGGAATACCAGCACGACGAGTACGGCACGACCTGCATCAACTACGGCTTCATGCCTCCGTTCTTCTCGATGGGGGTTCCGAATTTCCGCCTGCGGATCGACTGCGGCTACTGGGTGGCGCGGATCGGCAGCGAAGTGCCCAGGCATGTCCTTCCCTGGAACCGGGACGTTGCCCACACTTCCGCTTACGGCCTGGTGGACTGGCAATTCTCGGAAGCCTGGGACATCGGCCTTGAGGCCCGCTACGTGACCGAGGACCTGGATATGACGGGACCGTCCGGAGGCACGCTGATCGGCAACGCCTTCGGTCCCTTCCACGTACAGTTCCCGCCGGAGGCCCATTCAATTGCCGCCGAGGAAGACGACTCCTACCTGGCGCCCAAGGTGATCCTGCGTTATCGGCCGTCGGACGAACAGACCTATTACGGCTCCGTTTCGCAGGCCATCAAGCCCGCCGGAATCAGCACGCTGGTGGGACCGGAGGGTTTCAATCCGGACGTGCTTCGCTTCGAAGCAGAGAAGATGACGGTGTACGAGTTCGGCTGGAAAACGAGCTGGATGGACAATCGCCTGCGTTTCAACGGGGCGGTCTTCTATCAGGACTTCACCGACAAGCAACTGACTACCCAGTACCTGCCGCCGAGCGGCATCCTGAGCACCCGCCCGGAAAACGCTTCGGCTGCCCTGATCAAGGGAATAGAGGTTGACGTGGAAGCGGTTCTGACCGACAACCTCACAATGAATTGGGGCTATACGCTGCTTTCGGCCGAGTACGACGAATACAACAAGTTGAGCAGTTCCATCAACGATGCCGTGCGCGGCGGAGGCTGCGAGTTGACAACGCTGGGGGGACGCACCACCTGCCTGATCGATCTTACCGGCAATGAGATCGAGGACGTTCCACGGCACCAGCTTTTCGCCGGTCTGTCCTGGCGCTCGGGGATGGCCAACGGAACGGAGTTGATGATAGATTTCGATGTCCAGTACCAGGGTTCCCGGTGGATGGACGAGTGGAACATGGTGGAAGTCGAAAGTTACATGCTGGCTGACATTCGCCTGGGCCTGTCGCGGGATACGTGGACCGTGATGGCGTATGTCGAAAACCTGTTCGATGACGACACAATTCGCAGCGGGGTTTCAGCGCCCGACTTCGGCGCAATCGGATTTTTACCCGGGGTTCCATCGCTTGGCATATTCGGGCCAACGCTGCTGTTCCCGAATGCGCTGACGCTCTACTACCCCGACCCGCGTGAATTCGGGGTGCGCGCCAGCTACACGTTCTAGGCAGCCTTTCCGGGCAGACCTCTCCAGCGGGCCGCTGCGCAATTTTGCGCGTAGCGGCCCGCTGGCTTATGCTGGACGCCGCCGCGCCCTGGTAGCTCAGCTGGATAGAGCGTCCGCCTCCTAAGCGGAAGGTCCCAGGTTCGAATCCTGGTCGGGGCGCTTAACCACATCAGGGTGCCCCGCGCGGTGCGTGAGACTAGTTGAAACTATCTGAATCGACTTGGCACCATAGTCTCGATTAGAATCACCTGAAGGCGTTGTTATGCGTCCAGCATAAGCATGACTGATCTGCCATTTGTGGGATCGCGGTATGGCGAAGAGCAAGGATAAATCCTTCCTTTGGCGCCCACGATTGGGTATTCCGCAGACGGACTTCGAGCAGCGCCAGCGGATACGTAAACGCAATAAGCGCTGGATGGCAATTATTCTCACTGTGGTTGCATTAGTTGTGTTGCTGCTGCTCATCATCTAGCGTGCTCGAAATCATGAAGCGGGCTTTTGGCGGCGGCGAAGCGCTGCCTTTATCGCGCCGTGACGCGCTGATCTTTCCGGCCGCTGCCGCGGCTGCCGCGGCGCTTGCACCTTTTCGCCCGGCACAGGCCGCAGAGCCTCCGGAAACTACCTACATGCCGCCTTCGGAAGGCCGGGTGCGCTCGGAATTCTTCGCCTTTGACAACCCGCTCGACAAGATGACCGCCGAGTTCCGCATCTATCGCGACCTGGCGGACGAAGCGGATGTGCTGCTCTGGTATCACTTCACGATGTTCATCGTCGCCGAGGGACGGCGCGTGGAGCCCGTGGTGCGCTATGAGGGAATCGAGTTCTCTCATCACAAGCGAATCGACACGCATGTCTTTCGCGTGCACGGGCACAACACCTCCTATCCGCGCCATCCGGTAACGGGCGAGTTCATCGATCGTGTCCAAAACCCCGTAACGGGCGAAACGGTCAAGGTGGAGCCGACCATTCTCACGGAAGATCCGGGAATGCTGTATTCGCCGGAGGGCAAGCATCCGCTGGACCGGGAAGGCGACGGCTACACGCCCACCAGTACGGTATTCCGAATCGAGGACGACATCGTGAAGGCGGAGCAGATTCGTGTGCCGCCGGACAACTGGGTGACCCCGTTCATCGAAACGTCGCACAACTGGACGGCCAGATCCCTGTTCGAGGACCCCTCCATCACGAGGCTGCCCATGGGAACGGCCGGCGGCTATGTCTTTCCCTATCCCCGGTGGCTGCAGATGGGCGACATCCCCGGCCACATGTTCGCCATCTGGAGCGGCAAGAAGCTCGATGGCGTGCACCAGTTGCCGGCCGAGTATTTCGCCCGCATCGAACGGGACAATCCGGAGCTGCTCGTCGTGGATCTGAGCCCGTTCGAAAACTGACGCGGGTCAGCCGAAGTGCTCAAGGATGGTATAGCGGGAATGGCGACCGCCGAGCACCGACTCCACCAGCACAAACTCGTTTACGGGCCAGTGCAACGGAAGAGGCGGTTCCCTCGGAGTTAGGCGGTTGACCTTGCGCGCCAGTGTCATGTGCGGGATGAACGCGCGCCGGTTTCGGGGCAGCCCCAGTTCGTGCGAGATCCGGCCGATATCGCGGGCCAGTTCCGCCAGCGGGAGAGGGGTTTCATTCGGTCCCAGCCATAGGGTTCTTGCACGCTGCCAGTAGCCGTATTGCTCCAGCGTCAACTCGAACGGGTCCAGCGGCAATGTGGATACCCGCTCGATCAGACGATGAATGAGTTCTTCCGGAGTCGGTCCGAGGAAATGCAGCGTCATGTGCAGATTTTCGGGCGGCGTGGGCTTGCCGCCCGTGCCCCTCACTTCGGCGCGGGTGGCGCGTACGACGCGGGTGCGAAGATCGTCGTCGGGCCATAGCCCGAAGAACAGGCGCCTGTTGCCGGACCGGGGCATTGCGCGACCATATCACGGGAGCACGGGACACGCCCGCGCTCCCGCGTTAGGGTATGCTGGCAGCGCGGGCATTGGGGGAATTCCTATGTCATACCTGTTTACTTCGCAGCGCGATCTGCCGGAATTCAGGCACCTTGAAGCGGAGCCGCTGTCGGGCGCGCTGGGTGCGACGATAAGCGGCGCCAAACTGGCCGACGACCTCGCCCAGGACGTCATTGACGAAATCTACGCGGCGCTGCTGGAATTCAAGGTCATCTTCTTCCGCGACCAGGAAATGACGGACGAACAGCATCTCAGGCTGGCCCGCAAGTTCGGGATGCCCCAGGGCCCGGGTTCGATACCGCAGGTCGAGGGCTACCCGATGATCCGCCTGCAGCGCATGGACGAGTATCAGACCATCGGCGGCGACGTGAATTACCACACGGACGACATCTTCCGCGACTATCCGTCGCGCATGTCCATCCTCCGCGGGCTGACCATGCCGACCGGCGGCGGAAACACCATCTGGTGCGACATGGAGAAGGCGTACGCGAGCCTGTCCAAACCCATGCAGAAGTTCCTGGAGGGCCTGACCGCCGAACAGACCCTGTCGAAGAACTTCGGCGCGGGCATTCTCGAGGGCGGGGGCGCCAGGGCCTACGAGGACATGATGAAGCGCAACCCGCCGGTCGTGCACCCGGTGGTTCGCAGGCACCCCGAAACGGGCCGCAAATGCCTCTACGTCTGCCAGATGACCACGTCGCGCATCCTGGAACTGAACCAGGACGAAAGCGACGCGCTGCTGGCGATGCTGCTCGAGCACAGCTACCAGCCGGAGCACGAGTGCCGGTTCTTCTGGCGCGACAACTCGGTGGCGATCTGGGACAACCGCTGCACGCAGCACCGCGGGATCAACGATTTCTCGCCGGCGTTCCGGCTGATGCACCGCATACCGATCATCGACGACCGCCGCCCTTCGCTGAACCCCGACGAGGAGCCGCGCCTGGACTACGACCGTAATGCCGACTTCATCCGCGTGGAGGACCTGTTCGTCAACAAGCCCGAACTGACCTACCACGTGGACGGCGAAGAGCCCGCGCAAGGCAACGGCGCGGCTGCCGAATCGGGCAACGGGGCGGCGCAACCGGAAGACGAACATGCCGTGGAGGTCGATCCCGGGTTTCTGAACAAGCTGAACGAGAACAGGCACGGCATGGTGTTTACGCCCGGCGCGGCTGCGCGGCTCAAGAAGATTCCGCGCATGTTTCGCGGCGCGGCCATCAGCGCCGTGATCGCCGAAGCGCAGAAGCAGGGCAGCAGCGAGGCCAACATCGCGATACTCGACGCCGTTCAGGCGAAGCGGCGCGGCGGTTGAATCCGGCAAGCGCCCGCGCGCGCCCGTGAGCGTGCCGAAAAAATTCGGTCCGATCGTCCTTGCGGAAGGCTACACGCGGCTGAACGCGTTCGGCGTGCTGCTGGGCGGTTTTTCGATTATTCCATTGCTGGCCTTCATGGGCCTGATCATGCCGACTCTTCTCAAGGAAGTGTTTGAGATTGACCCCGCTTTTCACGGGCGGATGACGGGCAACCTGGGAGTGCTGCAGGAAGTGATCGTGATCGCGCTGATGGGGGTGGTCGGTGCGGTGTCCGACAATTTCGGCCGGCGCATGTTGATGGTCGTGGGGCTGTGCCTGGTGGGCCTGGGGCTTCTGGTCTATCCGCTTGCCGAGAACGAACTGCAGATTTACGGATATCGGGCGGTATTCGCGCTCGGCGCCGCGACGGCTCCCCTGATGTACGGGACTTCCATGCAGGACACCCCGGCGAACCGTTCGCGCGGCCAGTTCATCGGGTTCGGCAGCATTGCCACGGGCGGGGGCGTCATCGTGATGGGTCTTACGATTGCGAGGCTGCCCGAATACCTGGTCGCGCGCGGCTTCACTCCCGGGGACGCCGGCATCTACACCTGCTGGTGCATGGTGGCTTTCGCGGCCATCGTCGCGCTGATGGTCCGGCTGACCTGGCGCGCCGGCCGCGTGGCGGCAGGGGAACCACGCATGCCTATCGGGCGAAACCTGAAGCAAGGGTTCTCCGGAGCGGCTCGGAATCCGCGAATCGCGCTCGCATACCTGACTTCGTTCGCTTCCCGGGGCGACCTGGTCGTGATCCTGACTTTCCTGTCGCTCTGGGTGGTTCAGGACGGCTGGGACGCAGGCCTGAGCACCGGCGAGGGCACGAGAAGGGCCGGCATCATGATTGCGGCTATCAACGGTATCGGGCTTCTTGTGGCCGTCTTTATCGGTCGGTTTGTGGATCGCATGAACCGTGTTCTCGCGGTTTTCATTGCGTTTGCGGTTGCCGGTGCCGCGTATCTGGGCATGGCCTTGGTAGCGGATCCGTACCTGAACATTGCGCTGGTCGCGTGCGTATTTGTGGGCATAGGCGAGATTGCCGTCATCATCACCGGCAACGCGCTACTGGGGCAGGAGGCGCCGAAGGCGAGACGTGGCGCGGTGGTCGGCGTGTTCGGCCTAATCGGTGCTTTTTCCATCCTTTGCACGAACTACTTCGGCGGGATCGTCTTCGACAAGATCAGCCGCGTGGCGCCGTTCGTCATGATGGGCATAGTGAACCTCGTCGTGGCGCTGGCTGCGCTGTACGTGCTGATCCGCGCACCGGGGATGTCGGCGAAGGAAGTCCGCACTTCGACCTGATCGCGCGCCATGAGTGAATTGAGCGAACCCCGGCGAATCGGTCCGCTGACCCTTACATTGGGATATACGTGGCTCAACGCCGGCGGCGTGATGTTTGCCGGGCTCACGGTCATACCGCTGCTGGGATTCATTGGGTTCATCCAGCCCTACCTCCTGACGGACACATTCGGAATTGCCGAAGAGGTCCAGGGCCGACTGACGGGGCGACTGGCCTCCCTGCAGGAGATCGTGGTCCTGTTGCTGATGGGCATTGTGGGCGCGTCTTCAGACAATTACGGTCGCCGCGTGATCATGGTCATCGGGCTGGGCTTCGTGGCCCTGGGCCTGCTGATCTACCCGCTGGCGCAGAATGAATTCCAGATATACGCCTACCGGGCGGTGTTCGCCATAGGCGCAGCGTTCGTGCCGGTTATGTACAGCGCGTCGTTGCAGGATCTGCCGGCCAATCGTTCGCGCGGATTTCTACTTGGCCTCGGAAGCGTTTGCACGGCCGTGGGTATGGGCTTGATGTCACGGAATGTCGGCGTATTTCTCAGCTACCTGGAAAGCCTGGGAATCAGCTCGGCCGACGCCAATCTCTATATGTGTTGGCTGATGGTCGGGTTTGCGCTGCTCGTCGCGCTCGTGATCCGCTTGTCCTGGCGCTCGGGACAGGTTGCCCATAATCAGCCGCGGGACCACCTTTGGGCCAAAGTGGGCAAAGGTTTCTCCGAGGCCGCGAAAAACCCGCGAATCGCACTCGCATACATGACCTCCTTCGCCTCCAGGGGTGACCTGGTTGCGGTGGGCATATTCCTTCCGTTGTGGGTGGCTCAACGCAGCCATGACCTGGGCCTGACCAACGCTGAGGGTGCGCTTAGGGCAGGCATCATGTACGTCCTCATCTTCGGGACCGGAATCATTTGGTCACCCATCATGGGATTTATTGCCGACCGTTTGAATCGAGTGTTGACCGTGTGCCTGGGTTTCAGTGTGGCAGGATTAGCCTACTTCGCCATGTACCTGGCCAATGACCCGTTTGTTTCCGCAGCGCTGTTGGCCAGTGTTGCCGTAGGTATTGGCGAAATATCCGCGCTGTTGTCGGGGGGCGCACTGCTTGGACAGGAAGCGCCGAAGGAGAGGCGTGGCGCCATCGTCGGCGTGTTCGGGCTGGTGGGCGCGTTCTCGATCCTCTGCACGAGCTACTTCGGAGGAATCGTGTTCGACAAGATCGGCAGGGGCGCGCCGTTTGCGATGATGGGCATCATCAACTTCCTCGTGGTCATCGCTGCGCTGGTCGTGCTGGTGCGCGCCCCGGGCATGTCCGCCAAGGAAGTCCGCGCCTCCACATAAACGGTGCAAACGGACTACGATTCCCACATTGTCTTTTTCACCGCCATCGTTCAGAATCGCCAACAGGAAACGGGAACAGGGAGAGCCCCATGATTGAGCAACTGATCACCATTGCAGGAACGGCAGGCGCGGTGCTGGCCGTTGTCCTTCCGTTGCAGTTGCGAACCGTTGGCCGCCTGGATCGCATCGAGTCCCGGCTGAGCGCGCTGGAAGTTCGGGTGGGTGCGCTTGAAACCCGCATGGACGCGCTCGAAGCCCGCATGGACGCGCTCGAAACCCGGATGGACCGGCTCGAAGCCCGATTCGAGCGACGCGACGATCGAATCGATGGCCTGGCGTCGAGCATTGGGGAAATTGCCCAGCGCCTGGCCCGGGTTGAAGGAATCCTGATCTCATCGCGCGAGGCTTCCGAAGCCGCCGTTCAATAGCAATTGCAGCAATCTGAAACGCCGATTCTGGTTACGGGAGCGGCCGGTTTTATCGGTCACGCGGTGGCGAAGGCACTGTTGTCCGACGGCCGCGAGGTTATCGGGCTGGACAACCTGAATGCGTACTACGATCCAGCGCTAAAGCATGCCCGGCTTGCCCGGTTGCACAAGCATGACGGGTTTTCCTTTCACAAGCTGGACCTGACGGACCAGAGCGGGATGCTGGCCCTCTTCGAGGCGCATGAATTTCGACAAGTCGTGCACCTGGCTGCCCAGGCCGGAGTGCGCTATTCAATCGAAGCGCCGGAGCAATACATATCAAGCAATATCGCCGGGTTTACCGTGCTGCTGGAGGGCTGCGCTCGCAGCGGCGTGGAGCATCTGTTGTACGCCTCATCTTCGTCGGTGTATGGCGACACGGAAAAGACGCCGTTTTCCGAACAAGACGCTGCCGATCGTCCCAGGAGCGTCTATGCGGCCACGAAGCGCGCAGGCGAACTGCTGACCTGTTCGTACGCGCGCATTCATGGGCTGCCCAGTACCGGGATTCGTTTTTTCACGGTTTACGGTCCCTGGGGACGGCCGGACATGGCCGCGATTACATTTGCGAATAGGCTCGCCGGGGGTAATCCCGTGCGAGTGTTCGGCGACGGCAAGCAGCGTCGCGCCTTCACCTTTATCGACGATGCCGTGCGGGGAACGCTTGCCATCCTGAAGGCGGGCCCGCCGTCCGGGCAGCCGCCTGCGGCGCTTTATAACCTCGGTTCCGAAGAAGACGTGGAGTTGCTGGATTTCATCCGGATGTTGGGCCGGGAAATGGGCGCCGAAGTCGAGATCGAGTTCGCGCCGGAACCGCCCGGGGAAATGCGCGCCACGCTGCCCGACATGTCCGCCATGCGCCGCGACTTCGGGTTCGAGCCGAATGTGGGCCTGGAGCGGGGCGTTCGGGATTTCGTCCGCTGGTTCCGCAAATACCGCGGTTAGAGATTCACGGGCGCAGCGGCGGGAGTTCAATCCAGTTGGCTGGATCGGCAGCCGCCGTACAGGCGCCGTTCAAGTCGCTGCGCGACAACAGCACCCAGCCGCGGCGGTGGGCGTGACCCAGGCGCATGCCCGAGTCCGGATCGAAACAGGGCTCGCGGTGCTCCGCGGGAACGAGAAGCCGCCCCTGCGGGTTGGCGTTCAGCCATGCGGCGGCCTGCTTCAGTTCCTCATCCTTTCCCGTGCCCTGCGCATGAAAATGAACGGCCGGCCGGTCGAGATGCAGGACCTGTTGAGCGCGCCAGTCGGCCAGCGCCAGCGGGGCACCTTCGGGCAAGTTCTCCAGCGCTCGGGCGGCGATCCTTGCGCCCGACCGGGCCTCGTCGATCTGCGGCTGCAGCGCCCATCCCCAGATTTGCCACCCGAGGAACAGGCACAGCCCAATGCCCGCTGCTGCCCGGCGAGTGGGACAGGCAAGCGAAATCAGCGCGCCCGCTGCGGACGTGGCGAACAGAGTCCAGAGCGGCGCGGTGCTGGTTTCATAGGTTGCCTTCAATTCGGAAAGCCGCTCGAGATCAAAGAACAGTAGCCAGCCGCTACCCGCTGCCACGACAAGGCACAGGATGAACATACCCCCGCGTAACATTCGCCGGCACGACAAGCGTTCGGCGAGCTCACTCAAGTTGGGCGCGGCCAGCAGCGCCAGGGCCGGCGCCGCCGGCAACAGGTACACGCCACGCTTGCCGGAACTGATCGTGAAGAACACGAGAACCAGCGCGATCCATCCCGACAGCAGCACGACCGAAGCGTCGCGTTCCTTCCACCGCCGCGCCCAGCGTGCCGCAAGCCACGGAAACAGCAGAATCAAAGGGAACCAGGCCCAGGGAATGACCTCCACGAAGAAGTACCAGAAGGGCTGGAAGTGATGCCAGGGGTCCGCGTAACGGGTAATGGTCTGGCGGAACAGCAGGTTGTCCAGGTAGCCGGCAATTTCAGGGTCGCCCTGGGCCCTGAGCAAGAGCGGGACCAGCCAGAGCGCCAGCGGCGCGAAGAAGGCCGCAGGTCCGAGGAGCCAGCGCGTGCCGCCGCCGAGCCGCTGTACGTTCCAGCCGGCCCAACGCATTCCGGCCCAGGGCAACAGCACCAGTAACGGCAGAAAGCCCACGCCCTTGGTCATTACTCCCAGGCCGGCCGCGAGACAGCCCAGGCTGAACCAGCGCCAGTCCGGTCCCTGAAGAAGGTGACGGAGCAACCCGTACAGGCTCAGCGTCGTGAAGAAGCAAAGGACCGCATCGATCTGCGCGCTTCGGGCCTGCATCGTGAACTGCAGGCAGGCAAGCAGTCCCAAGGCCGCCCACCATGCCGTCTCGCGTGACCACAGCCGCCGGGCCAGATCCCAGACAAGTGCCAGCGTTCCCAGTCCCGCCAGGAGCGACGGCAACAGGAACCCGAGCCGGAGACCGGCCAGCCCTTGGGCGGCGGCCAGCAGCCAGAAATACACCGGCGGCTTTTGCGCGTAAATCACGCCGCCCAGACGGGTCAATGACCAGTCCCCCGATTGCAGCATTTCGGCGGCGATCAGCGCGTAGCGGGGTTCGTCCGGTGCCCAGGGATCGCGCAGCCCCAGGCCGGCGGCGAGCGTCAGCAGCGCCGCCGCGCCGAGCCAGATTTCGTTTTTACTGAACCGCAAACGTCAGGTGGACTCAAGCTGGCCGTGGCGGTGCAGCAGGACCAGGTTGCGAATGTAGATTACGGAGCCGGTCGTCTGGCCCAGGATGAAAACGGGATCGGCGCGATGGATGGCGTAGCTGAGCAGCGTGAGGCCGCCGGCCAGGCTCAGGTACCAGAAGGCCCGGGGGATATGGCTGCGGCCCGCGCGTTCGCTGACGATCCACTGGTAGAGGAACCGGGACGCAAATATGGCCTGGCCGCCGAACCCCACCGCCAGCCAGATCAGGTCGCCGGTCGGCAGAGCCAGCCACTGTTCAATGAGTTCAGTCATCGTGTCGTATCTCCTCGCATGATCCGGGCCGGAAGCTCCGCCGGCCGAGCCACCAGACGCCCAGCAGGTCGGCGATCCCCACCCACAGCCGGTTCCCCAGGCCGTATTTTGAGCGCCCGGCGCGCCGCGGATGGTGGGCCACCGGGCGGGAAACGGTTTGCAGGCCCTGACGCAGCAGCAGGGCAGGCAGAAAACGGTGCATATGGTCGAACCGCGGCAGCGAGAGGAAGTCGTCGCGGGCCAGGACTTTGAGGCTGCATCCGGTGTCCGGCGTTCGATCGCGCAGCAAGCCCGCGCGCACCGCATTGGCAATGCGCGAGGAATATCGCGTCAACCAGCCGTCCTCGCGCTTCCGCCGGTGGCCCATGATCATGCCGGGCGCCGTATTACCCGCCTCGAGCATTTCGGAATACAGCTTCGCCAGGTCGGCGGGATCGTTCTGCCCGTCGGCATCGAGAAAGCCGAGCCAGGCGTATCGCGCGGCGTCCGCACCCGTGCACATCGAGGCGCTCTGGCCTCTGTTCGTCAAGTGCCGGACCACCCTCAGTCTTGAATGCTCGCTCTGCAGGCCGGCCAGCACGCCGGCGCTATCGTCCCGGCTGCCGTCGTCCACGACGATCAGTTCCCAGGCATCGACGGCAAAGAAGGCGCTGCCCACGCTGCGAACCAGCTCCGGCAGACTTTCGGCCTCTTCGTGGGCCGGCGCCACAATGCTGATTCCGGGCTTGTTCATGGCGTACGTATTGTTACCTACGGAAGTTGCCGGCGCTATAAAATGCGAGTGTCGAATATGAGCTTGACACGACACTAGTGCCATGAGCGGCCGTATCGAACGCGCCTACCGGGAATCTCCGCTTTTTGCAAGCAACGCGCCTTATGTGTTCGAACTTTATTCCGCCTGGCGCAGCAATCCCGACGAAGTAGCGCCGCACTGGCGCGAACTGTTCGAGAGCATCGAGGCCGGCCGGCCGTTGCCGACGCGCCTTCCGAACGGCGGAGGAGCCGCGACGCTTGCAAGCAATGGCAGGTCGGTGCCCGCTGTGCGGGCCGGCGCCTCGCGCCAGGGCGCGGTGGTGCGGCTCATCCAGTTGTATCGGCTGCGCGGCTATCGCGCCGCGCGCGTCGATCCGCTGCACCTGAACCCAAACCTGCGCAGCCAGGCGCCCAAGCTCGAGTACGCGGGCCTGAGCGAGGCGGACCTGGACACCGTGTTCGATACCGGGCGGTTCGGCGGCGCCGAGGGCCGCCAGTTGCCGCTGCGGACCATCATCGAGCAACTCGAGCAGATTTACTGCGGCGATGTCGGCGTGGAGATGGCGCACGTGTCGCGGGCCCGCGAGCGGTTGTGGCTACGGGACCGGGTGGAAGCGGCGAAACTGGCGGGGCGTCCGCCGGACCCGGTCAAGCGCGCAATCCTGCGCGAACTGATCGCCGCGGAGGGTCTTGAGCGTTACCTGCATACCCGCTACGTGGGGCAAAAGCGCTTCTCACTGGAGGGCGGCGACAGCCTTATCCCCATGCTCTACGACCTGATCCAGCAGGCCGGTTCCAAGGGTCTGCAGGAAATCGTGGTCGGCATGGCCCACCGGGGGCGCATCAACGTGCTGGTGAACGTGCTGGGCAAGGCGCCGCAGGAACTCTACGCGGAGTTTGCCGGCGAGTCCGGGCCGCTGTCGGGCAAGTACGGCGACGTCAAGTACCACATGGGCTTTTCGTCGGACGTAACCACGCCGGGCGGGCTGGTGCACGTGGTGCTGGCGTTCAATCCCTCGCACCTGGAGATCGTCAACCCGGTCGTTCTGGGGTCCGTGCGCGCGCGCATGGACCGGCGGCGCGACAGCGAGGGCGACGAGATCCTTCCGGTGCTGATCCACGGCGACGCCGCCGTGGCCGGGCAGGGCGTAGTCACGGAAACGCTGCAGCTTTCCCAGGCGCGCTCCTTCGCCACCGGCGGCACCGTGCACCTGATCGTCAACAACCAGATCGGCTTTACCACCAGCGATCCGCAGGACGCGCGCTCCACGCCGTACTGCAGCGACGTCGCCAAGATGATCGAGGCGCCGGTAATCCATGTGAACGGAGATTCGCCGGAGGCCTGCGTGTTCGCGACCCGCCTGGCGCTGGAATACCGGCAGGCGTTCCACAAGGACGTGTTCGTGGATCTCGTCTGCTATCGCCGCCATGGACACAACGAGGCCGACGAACCGGCCGCCACGCAGCCGCTCATGTACGAGCGCATCCGCGGTCATCCCACAACCCTTGAGATGTATGCCGACCGCCTTTGCGAGGACGGCGTGGTCACCAGGGCGCAGTTGAAGGCCGACAAGGCTGAATACCGCAGGCGGCTGGACGCGGGCGATCCGCTGCCGGAGGCGGCCATGGGCATGGTCGGCAACGAGTTCACCGTCGATTGGGACAGCTACCGGCAGGCCGATGCCGATGTGGAAGTCGATACGGCCATCCCGCCGGAGCAGGTTGCGGATCTCGGCGAGCGGCTCGGCACGGTGCCCGAGGGGGTCAATCTGCACCCGCGGGTGATCAAGGTCGTCGCGGACCGGCTGCGGATGGCGCGCGGCGAAATCGACATGGACTGGGGCTTCGGCGAACTGATGGCCTATGGCAGCCTCCTGCGCGACGGCTACCGGGTGCGCCTGACCGGGCAGGATAGCCGTCGCGGAACTTTCTTTCACCGCCATGCCAGCCTGATCGACCAGCACAGCGGGCGCGCCTACTCGCCGCTGGACGACGTGGCTCCGATGCGGGGCGCCTTCACGATCACCGATTCGCTGCTCAGCGAAGAGGCCGTGATGGGCTTCGAGTACGGCTACTCGACCACCGATCCGGACTGCCTGACGATCTGGGAAGGGCAGTTCGGCGACTTCTGCAATGGCGCCCAGGTCGTGATCGACCAGTTCATCGCCTCGGGCGAGACCAAGTGGGGCCGGATGTCGGGTCTGACGCTGTTTCTGCCGCACGGCCAGGAAGGGGCCGGGCCCGAGCATTCCTCGGCCCGCCTGGAGCGGTTCCTTCAGCTATGCGCACAGGGCAACATGCGGGTCTGCGTGCCTTCCACGCCCAGCCAGGTTTTCCATATGCTGAGGCGGCAAATGCACAACAGGGCGCGGCTGCCGCTGGTGGCCCTGACGCCCAAGAGCCTGCTGCGCAACAAGCTGTCCTTTACGCCCTTGGCAGCGCTCAGCGAGGGCCGTTTCGAGCGAATCATCGACGAGGTGGATGAACTCGATGACGTGCGCCGCCTGGTGCTGTGCAGCGGCAAGCTGTATTTCGACCTGCTGGAGGCGCGTCGTGAAGGGGGCGTCAGCGATGTGGCCATCGTTCGCATCGAGCAGCTCTACCCGTTTCCGCACGATCTGTGCGAGGAGCTGTTCAAACGCTATGCGGACGTCGAGGACATCGTCTGGGCGCAGGAGGAACCGAAGAACCAGGGCGCCTGGTACCGGGTGCGCGCGCGCCTGGAACGCTGGCTGCTCAAGGGCCAGCGGCTGCGCTACATGGGCCGCGCCGGAGCCGCTTCGCCGGCGCCCGGCTCCATCCATCTGCACCGGCTTCAGCAGTACGCGATCGTCGAGCAGGTGCTTGAAAGTGATCGAAAGGTGTCGTAGGCAATGAGCAATTCAATCGAGATCAGAACGCCGGAACTGCCTGAATCGGTGGCCGACGCCAAGGTTCTGGCCTGGCACAAGTCGGCGGGCGAGTCCGTGGTGCAGGACGAAAACCTTGCCGACCTGGAAACCGACAAGGTAGTGCTGGAAGTGCCGGCGCCGGCGGACGGCGTGCTGGAGAAGATCCTGGCCGATGCCGGCACGGTGGTAAACGCCGGAACGCCCCTGGCCGTGCTGGACGCGGCCGCGGACGGCAGCGGTGCGGGCGTCGACGATGCGGCGGTGGAGGCCGCCGGCGACGGCGCCGAGCGGCCGGCAACCGAGCCGGCAGCCGACAGTAACGGTTCCGTTGCGATGTCGCCCGCGGTCCGGCGGCTTCTGGAGGAGCACGATCTCGACGTTTCGTCGATCAAGGGCAGCGGCAAGCGGGGCAGGGTGCTCAAGCGCGACGTGCTGGCGGTGCTCAGCAGCGCGGCCGGCGCGGCCACAGCGGCCCGGGTCGAGGAGCCGGATACCGTCGAGGCGGACGCCGGTGAAACGGTTGAGGCGCCCGCAGCTCCCGCCGCGCAGCCGGCCCGACAGGAAAGGCGCGAGACCATGAGCCGCCTGAGGGCCCGCATCGCCCAGCGGATGGTGGATTCGCAGCGGGAAGCGGCCATGCTGACCACATTCAACGACGCCGACATGAGCGCCGTGCTCGATCTGCGCCGCCGCCACGGCGAGGCCTTCGAGGCGCGGCACGGCGTACGGATCGGTTTCATGAGCTTCTTCGTGGCCGCCAGCGTCGCGGCCCTGAAGCACTATCCGGTGGTCAACGCCAGCGTCGAGGGCGACGAGATCGTCTATCACGACTACTACGACATCGGCGTTGCCGTGTCCACCGACCGCGGGCTGCTGGTTCCCGTGCTGCGTGACGCCGACCGGCTGAGTTTCGCCGACATCGAGCAGACGATCGGCACATTCGCAGCGCGCGCGCGCGCCGGGACCATTGGGCTGGACGAACTGACCGGAGGCACTTTCACGATCACCAACGGCGGCGTATTCGGCTCGCTGATGTCCACGCCGATTCTGAACCCGCCGCAGAGCGGAATCCTCGGCATGCATCGGATCGAGCAGCGGGCCGTGGTCGTGGACGGGGAGATCGTAGCCCGCCCCATGATGCACCTCGCGCTCAGTTACGACCACCGCATCGTGGATGGCCGCGAGGCCGTGCTGTTCCTGTCCGAAATCAAGAAGTCGATCGAAGATCCGGCCCGCCTAATTCTTTCTGTTTAGTTTATTTTTTCTCTTTATATGTCTGATAAATATGATGTAATAGTGGTCGGAGGCGGCCCTGCCGGCTACGTGGGAGCGATACGCGCCGCGCAACTCGGCATGTCGGTGGCCTGCGTGGACGACTGGCGCGACGGCAAGGGCAAGCCGGCGCTGGGGGGCACCTGCCTGAACGCCGGCTGCATTCCGTCCAAGGTGCTGCTGGAATCGTCGGAGCTGTACCACCGGACCCGCGAGGAGTTTGCCGGCCACGGCATCATGATCCCGGAAGTGAAGCTGGACCTGGACGCGATGCAGGACCGCAAGAACCGCATCGTGCGCCAGCTCACGACGGGCATCAACGCGCTGTTCCGGGCCAACGGCGTAACGGCTTATAACGGGCGGGGGAGACTGCTGGCCGGCCGGCAGGTGCAAGTCGCTGCGCACGACGGCGATCCGCACCTGCTGCACGCCGAACACGTCATTCTGGCCGCCGGTTCGCTGCCTGTGGAATTGCCGCTCGCCCCGTTTGACGGCGAATACATAGTGGACTCGGAAGGCGCGCTGGAGTTTGATCGTCCGCCGCAACGCCTGGGCGTCATCGGCGGCGGCGTCATCGGGCTGGAGCTTGGCAGCGTCTGGAACCGGCTGGGGTCGGAGGTCACGATCCTGGAGGCGATGGACCGCTTCCTTTTCATGGCCGACAGCCAGGTTGCCCGCGAGGCGCAGCGCCAGTTCAAGCGCCAGGGGCTGGACACGCGCCTGGGCGCGAAGGTGGAAAGCGCCCGCCGCGTGGACGACCATGTGGAAGTGCGGTTCAGCGACCGCGAGGGCGACCATCACATCACCGTGGACAAGCTGGTGGTGGCGGTCGGCAGGAAGCCGGCGACCGAAGGCCTGATTGACGAGAGCGCCGGGATCGTCCTGACCGAAAGAGGGCACGTTCAGGTGGACGGGAACTGCCGCACCAGCGCGGATGGCGTCTGGGCGATCGGCGACCTGGTGCGCGGGCCGATGCTGGCGCATAAGGGGTCCGAGGAAGGGATGATGGTGGCCGAGATGATCGCCGGGCGTTCCGCCGAGGTGAATTACGGCGCCATCCCGTCGGTGATCTACACCTCGCCCGAGATCGCCTGGGTGGGGCGGACCGAGGAGGAACTGCAACAGTCCGGCCAGGCCTACAAGGTGGGCGCCTTCAACATGGCGGCCAACGGCCGGGCCAAGGCCATGGCGCAGGCCGCGGGCCTGGCGAAGTTGCTGTCGGACCCGGACACCGACGCGATTCTGGGCGTGCACATCGTCGGCCCGATGGCCGGCGAACTGATCCAGGAGGCCGTGCTGGCGATGGAGTTCGAGGCCAGCACCGAGGACCTGCAGCGCACGGTTCACGGCCACCCGACGCTCTGCGAGGCCCTACACGAAGCGGCCCTGTCGGTGGACAAGCGCGCCATCCACGCCATAAACCGCTAGACACGAAGGCTGGTATCATGGTGGGCCCATGGCGGGGCACTCAAAGTGGGCCAACATCCAGCACCGCAAGAGCCGGCAGGACGCCAAACGCGGTCGACTCTTCACACGCCTTGCGCGCGAAATCACCGTCGCCGCGCGCACGGGCGGACCGGACCCCGTCAATAACGCCCAACTGAGGCTGGCCGTCGAGAAAGCGCGGGCCCAGAGCCTGCCCAAGGACAACATCAACCGCGCAATCAGCCGCGGAACCAGCGGCGGCGAAGGCGCCGACCTCGAGGAGGTCACCTACGAGGGCTACAGCGCCGGCGGCGCCGCGATCCTGCTTCGTTGCCTGACCGACAACCGCAACCGCACGGTGGCCGAAGTCCGCCACGGCTTCAGCCGCCACGGCGGCAACCTGGGCGCCGACGGCGCCGTCGCCTACCTGTTCAACGAGGTGGCCGTATTCACCTATTCGCCGGGTTCGAACGAGGCGGCGATCATCGACGCGGCGATCGAGGGCGGTGCCGAGGACGTGGTCAGCGACGACGACGGGACGATCGAGGTCCTGGCCGACCCGCGCGACTTTTCCGGGGTGCTGGAAGCTCTGCGCGGCGCCGAATTGCCCCCGGAAAACGCCGAGGTCACGATGCGCGCTTCGGTTGACGCGCCGCTGGACGACAAGCGCTCGGAGCAGGCGCTGAGGCTCCTCGAGTACCTGCAGGACCTGGACGACGTGCAGGACGTGTGGACCAATGCCGAACTGCAATCGGTGGGCGGCGACTGACTGACGTGAACGCCCCGGTCCGGATCATGGGTGTGGATCCCGGTTCCCGATTCACCGGCTGGGGAGTCATCGAAAGCGACGGCATGGAAAGCCACTACGTGGACAGCGGCTGCATCGCCCTGGCCCGCGGCAAACCGATGGGGGAGCGCCTGGCCCGGATATTCACCGAGCTGGGCGATATCGCCCGGCGGACGAGAATCGACGAGGCGGCGATCGAGACCGTCTTCATGCACAGGAATGCGCAGAGCGCACTCAAACTCGGTCAGGCGCGCGGCGCCGCGCTGTGCGCGTTGATCATGGCGGGGGTGACCGAACCGGCCGAGTATTCGCCGCGGCGCGTCAAGCAGGCCGTGTGCGGCTACGGGGCCGCCGGCAAGGACCAGGTGAGCGCCATGGTGGCGCGACTGCTGGATTACGACGAGGAACTGGCCGAGGACGAGGCCGACGGCCTGGCGCTCGGCATTTGCCACGCTCACCATCGGCGCATGGCGCAGACGGCGGAGATTGCTCGCAGCCGGGAGGAAGAAGCCGTCTCATGATCGGTTCGCTGAAAGGCAGGCTGCTGGCCGTGGAGCCGCCGATGATCCTGCTGGACGTGCATGGCGTGGGCTTCGAACTGCAATTGCCGCTCAGCGACCTGTCGGACCTGCCGGGACTGGGCGGCGAGTTGAAGGTCTCTACCCAACTGGTACAGCGCGAAGACGAGCTGAGCCTGTACGGTTTCCGGAAGACGGCCGATCGCGCCTGGTTCCGCGAACTCATCCGCGTGCCGGGCATCGGTCCGAAACTGGCGCTCAACATCGTCTCGCAAAGCGGCGTGGCCGAATTCGCCGAACAGATCCAGGCCGGCGACGTGAAGGCGCTAACCCGGCTGCCGGGCATCGGTCCCAAGACCGCCAGCCGTCTTATCGTCGAGATGCGCGGCCGGCTGGAAGCGGTTCCGGCGCATGGCGAGTCCAGCGCCGCCAACCTGGCGCTCAAGGCGCTGACGGGACTGGGCTATACGCCGGTCGAAGCCACGCGCATGCTCAAGCAGGTCGGCGATCCCGGTGGCCGGGACGTGGAGGAACTGGTGCGCGAGGCGTTGTCCGGTGGGGTTGCTGCGTCGTGAACGACAAGGACGACCGGATTCTCTCGGGCGAGTTGCGGGCGGACGAACGCGACGTGGAGAACTCTGTCCGTCCACGGCAGATGTCGGAATTCCTCGGCCAGCGCCAGGTCAAGGAACGCATAGAGATCAGCGTGGAGGCGGCCGGCAAGCGCGGCGAAGCGATGGACCACACGCTCCTGTACGGCCCGCCCGGCCTGGGCAAGACGACCCTGGCGCAGGTGATCGCACGCGAGCTGGGAGTCGGACTGCGGCATACGTCCGGGCCGGTGCTGGAGCGCCCGGGCGACCTGGCCGCGCTGCTGACCAACCTGAAGGCACGCGACGTGCTGTTCGTGGACGAGGTGCACCGGCTGAATCCAGTGGTGCAGGAGTTGCTCTATCCGGCCATGGAAGACTTCCGGCTCGACATCGTGATCGGCGAGGGCCCGGCCGCGCACACGATGCGGCTGAAGCTCAAGCCCTTCACGCTGGTGGGCGCCACCACGCGGGCCGGACTGCTGTCCTCGCCGCTGCGCGACCGCTTCGGAATACAGGAACGGCTGGAACTGTATTCCAGGGAAGAACTGCAGCGCATCGTGCTGCGTTCGGCGGGAATCATGGACATCCCCTGCACGCCGAAGGGAGCATCGGAGATCGCCGGCCGCGCGCGCGGCACGCCGCGGGTGGCCAACCGCCTGCTGAGGCGAGCCCGCGACTACGCCGAAGTGCGGGCCGACGGCAAGGTGAGCGGCACGACCGCGTCCGCCGCCATGAAGCTGTACAACGTGCATGCGAACGGTCTCGACCGCATGGACCGGCGCCTGCTGGGCGTGCTGATCGAGCGCTTCAATGGCGGGCCGGCCGGCGTCGAAGCGCTGGCGGCCGGAATAGGCGAGGACCGCGGCACGATCGAGGACGTCTACGAGCCGTTCCTGGTGCGCGCGGGCTTCGTTTTGCGCACTCCGCGCGGCCGGGTTGCCGGCCCGGCCGCCTACTCGGCACTGGGACTGAAGAGGCCCGGAAAACAGGGCGATAATCCGCCCCTGGAAGGTTTGGATAACTGAGGAACGGTTCATGCAAAAGGTAAGGCGAAGACGTGGGTGAAGTCGGCGTAAACATGGGATTCTGGGAACTGATCAGCCAGGCCACGCTGCTGGTGCAGTTGATCATGGGCCTGCTGCTGGCGGCTTCCATCCTGTCCTGGATCATCATCCTGCAAAGGCGTGTAATCCTGAGCGGGGCCGAGCGTGACCTGGGCGATTTCGAACAGGCTTTCAAGGAACGCGACAGCCTGGAATCGCTGTTTGTCGCGCTGTCGCGCAAGAAGAGCCGCAGCTCCACTGGCATGGCCTGGGTGTTCGAGGCCGGGATGCGCGAATTCCATCGCCAGGCGGCGCGCGGCAAGACCGATCCCGAGCGCCTGGTGGAAGTTGGCCGGCGGGAAATGCGCCTGGCGCAGATGAACGAGTTGGAACGTTTGGAAAGTGGCCTGCCCTGGCTGGCCACGATCGGCTCGGTGAGCCCCTACGTCGGGCTGTTCGGCACCGTGTGGGGGATCATGAATTCTTTTCGCGCCCTGGGCAACGTCGAGTCGGCCACGATTTCGCTGGTGGCGCCGGGCATCGCGGAGGCGCTGATTGCAACGGCCATGGGCCTGTTCGCCGCGATCCCCGCGGTCATCGCGTATAACCGCTTTGCCTATCGCGTGGGCAATCTGGAGATCCGCTATCAGGCCTACCGGGAAGAATGCGTGACGTTGTTGAGCGAGCACGCCCATTCGGATTTCGAGTTGGGGGGATAGATGCGCCGACGGCTGGTCAATGAAATCAACGTCGTTCCCTATATCGACGTCATGCTGGTGCTGCTGGTGATTTTCATGATCACCGCGCCACTGCTCACCCAGGGCATTCACGTCGACCTCCCGCGACTGGCGACCGAGCCGCTTCCGCAGGAGTTGATACGCGATAACCGGCCGCTCATTCTTACCGTGGATGCCGAAGGCCGGATGTATCTGAATATCGGCGAAGCCCCCGACGATGCCGTGGATTCCCCGGTCGTGGTGGCGCGTGCCGCCGCCGTTCTGCAACGCCAGCCGGAAACGCCGGTGCTGGTTCGCGCGAGCGAGGAATTGCCTTACGGCGACGTGGTTACGGTCATGGCCCTGCTTCAGCGCGCGGGCGCCGAGAAGGTGGGACTCGTGACACGGCCGTTGCCAGTGGAGGAATGATGGACCGCCTGAAGGCGCTGGTTGAGGGTGTGGTTCAGTCCTTGCGGACCGGCCCGGGTATTCGCTCACCGGGGGCCAACCCCAACGCGCCGCCGCTTCCCATGCTGCGTCCGTGTTCCTGGTCGGTTGGAGGGCACGCCGCGCTGATGGCGTTCCTGCTGATCGGCTTTGCCACCCGGATTCAAACGGACGAGCCGGCCTTCGGAACCATCGCCATCGACGGCGTGGTGCTGGACGACGAGGCGGTTCAAAGGGAAATTCAGCGTCTCGACGAACTGGAGCGCGCGGCGGTCATCGAGCGCGAACAGGAGGTCGAGCGCCTGCTTGAGCAGATCGAGGAGCAGCAGGAGCGGCAGAGGCAACAGGAGCAGGAATTGAGCGCGTTGAGTTCGCAGACGGAACAAGCCCGGCAAACGCTGAGCCAGCAGCAGGCAGAGGCCAGTCGCCAGCTCAGCGCGATGCAGCAGCAGCAGCAGGCGGAGCGCGAGCGGCTGGCGCAGGTGGAACGCGAGCGCCAGGCGGAAGAAGAGCGGGTCAAGGCGGCCGAGGCCGAACTCGAGCAAGCGGAAGCCGAGCGGCAACAGGCCCGGGAAGAGGCCCGCAAATTATCCGAGGAAGCGGATGAGGCCGAGCGTCGAATCGCGGAAACCGAACGCAGGACGCGCGAGGCGGAAATGGCCGAACAGCTGCGCAGGGAAATGGCGGAGGAACGGCGCAATGAGGCCATCGAGTCCGGCCTTCTCGACCAGTACAAGGCCCGCATCCGGCAACGGATCGAGAGCAACTGGCAGCGGCCCGCGGGCAGCAGGGAAGACCTGATGTGGGTGGTCTTGCTGGATGTCCTGCCCGGCAACGAGGTTGCGGATATCGAATTCGAGCAATTCAATGGAACGGAAATTGATCAGCGCTCGATCGAAACCGCGATTCGCCGGTCGTCGCCACTGCCGGAGCCGCCGATACCCGAACTGTTCGAGCGACAAATGCGCCTGCGCTACCCACCGACGGAGCCCGGCTAATGATCCGGGCGCTCTGGCTCGCCGTTTTCGCGCTCCTGCCGCTGGCGGCCTCGGCGCAGCTCGACGTCGTCATCACCCGCTCCACCCAGCGGGCCATCCCCATTGCGGTAGTTCCCTTCGAGTGGCGCGTGACGCTGGGGCTGACGTATGACTTCGCCGAGATCGTGGAGGCCGACCTCGAGCGCACCGGACAGTTCGCGCCGATGGGTCGCGAGACCATGATTACCCGGCCGACCCGTTTTTCGGAAATGCGCCTGACCAACTGGCGCATCATGGACGTGGAGGCCGTGCTGGTGGGCCATGTTTCGGGCAGCGAAGCCAACCCGACCGTCGAGTTCGAGCTGGTGGACGTCTTTGCGGGCGAATCGCTCCTTGTGTACCGCTTGCAAAGCTCCCGGGACGCGTTTCGCGCCACGGCCCACCGTATCGCCGACCTAGTGTACGAGCAGTTGACCGGCGCGCGCGGGATGTTCTCCACCCGCCTGGCCTATGTGCAGGTCACGCCGGGCCGCGAGGAATTCCGGCTGATCGTGGCCGATGCCGACGGCCACAATCCGATCGTGGTGCTGCGCTCGACCGACCCCATCATGTCGCCGAGCTGGTCGCCGGACGGCGCCTACCTGGCGTACGTGTCGTTCGAAGCCGGCTACGCCGAGGTCTTCGTTCAGGAGGTCGCGACCGGCCAGCGCCGGCCCCTGTCGCCGGACCGGACCTCGGCCAGCGCTCCGGCCTGGTCGCCCGACGGCAGGTCCCTGGCGGTGGCCCGGAACGTGAACGCCAACAGCGACATCTATATCTACTCGATAGATGGGGGCTCGCCGCAGCGCCTGACGCGCCATGCCGCCGTCGAGACCGAGCCCGAGTTTTCCGCCGACGGCGACCGCGTGTATTTCACCTCCGACCGCGGCATCGGCCCGCAGGTGTACGTCGTGCCGGCTCGGGGCGGCCGGGCGCAACGCGTCAGCTTTACCGGCTCGTACAACGCGCGACCGCGGCTGCAGCCTGACCGGAACCAGATGGCGATCGTGCACCAGCAGGACGGGCGCTTCAGGATCGGCCTTATGGATCTGCGCGACGAGTCGCTGCGCCTGCTTACCGACGGCCCGCTGGACGAGTCGCCGAGTTTCGCCCCCAACGGCCGCGCCCTGATCTTCGGCGCGGGCACGACCGCCGGCAGGGGCCTGGGCGTCTATTTCATCGACAGCGGCGTAATGCGCCTGCTGCGCTCACCCGAGGGAATCCTCCGCGAACCGGCGTGGGGGCCCTACGAAAACTGACTGCAACCAAGATGCAAGGATCACCATCATGAAATTTCCGAGAAAAACCAAAGCCTGCCTGCCCATCCTTCTGGCCGTCGTGCTTGCAGCCTGCGAAACTTCCGGCACTACGGCGGGGCCTGAGCCGGGCCCGGAACCGGCCGGCTCCGGCACCGCAACAGCCGACGGCGGCGCCACCGCCGCCGGCGCGGGCAGCGGCGCCATCGCCAGCGGCACGGTCATCAACCGGGAGGGGCCGCCGGTCGCCATCGAGCCCGGGCGCAGCGCCAGCGGCGACTGGATCGGCGGTCCCCAGGGCACGCTGGTGATCTATTTCGACTATGACCGAAGCTCGATCCGCGAGGAGTACAGCCAGATTCTCCAGGCTCACGGCGCCTGGCTGGCGGCCAACCAGGGGCAGACCGTGCGGCTCGAGGGGCATGCGGACGAACGCGGCACACCCGAATACAACCTGGCGCTTGGATCGCGCCGGGCGAACGCCGTGACCCAGGCACTGACCGCGCTGGGCGCGGCCGGTGCACAATTGAATGCGGTGAGTTTCGGCGAGGAACGTCCGGCCGCGGAGGGAGCCGACGAGATGGCATGGTCGCAGAATCGTCGTGTGGAGTTGGTATATGAAACGAACTGACTGGCCGGTCATGGCGGTAGCGCTGGCGCTTGCCGCCGTGCTGGCGGCGCCGGCCGATGCGCAACGCCGCCGCGACCGCGACGTGCTGGAGGAACTGGAGACCCGGGTGGGCGTGCTGGAGCAGCAGATCCGCGCCGACAACGTGGTCGCTCTGATCAACGCCCAGGATGAACTCAGGCGCGAGATACAGGCGCTGCGCGACGCCGTCGAGCGTATGGATGAGGACCTGCGGCGCAACGCCGAGCTGCGGCGCAGCCAGTTCACGGCGCTGGAGGAACGCCTGGCCGCGATGGAGGCCCGCGGGTTCACGCCCGCGCCGGCGGTACCGCAGAACGCGACAGGGCAGGCTCCGGGCGATGCTGCGGACGTAGCCGACAGTGCGGTTTCGGGTGATCAACCCCCGGAGGTCACGGAGCCCGCGATTGCGGCCGGCAGCCAGGATAACTACGAACAGGCGCGCGAACTGCTCGGGCAGGCCCGTTACCAGGAGGCCGGTGCCGAATTCATGCGCTACCTCGAAGCCAGTCCCGGCGGAGGTCTGGCGGCCAATGCCCGCTACTGGCTGGGGGAGACTTTCTACGTGCAGGGCCAGTACCAGGAAGCAGGCGCGGAGTTCGCCCGGGTCGTGTCCGACTACCCGGATTCCAGCAAGCTCCCGGACGCCCTGCTCAAGCTCGGATACACCCAGGATGAACTGGGCGATACGGAAACGGCCACCGCCACGCTCGAGCGCGTGCGCGAGGATTTCGCCGGCGCCGACGCCGCCAACCTCGCGACTATCCGACTGGCCCAGATCGAGGCCCGCTCCCGCTGACCCAGCAGCTACAATTGCGCGCCACGGGTCGTTAGCTCAGTTGGTAGAGCAGCTGGCTTTTAACCAGTAGGTCGCAGGTTCGATTCCTGCACGACCCACACTGAAAGTGGAGCCGCCGAGCGGGCCGGGTACTGCCATGACCACACGCCGCACCATCCTCTTCAACGGTCTCGCCCTGGGCTCGTCCGCCCTTCTGGGCGCCAGGCTTTCCGCCGCCGCCGATCCGTCGCGCGCCGCTGGCGAAACCCCTCTGACCATTGCCGTTCTGGGCGCGACCGGGCGCACCGGCAAGTTCATTGTCGGCGATCTCCTCGCGCGCGGGCATGCCGTGCATGGCATTTCCAGGAGCGCCGGCGAGCGGCCGCCGCAGGACGGCGTGACCTGGATCAGCGCCGACGTGCGCAGGCCGGAATCCCTGGGTCCGGCGCTTGCAGGCGTGGATGCGCTTATCTATGCGGTGGGCGTGACTTTTTCCGAAGTCGAAGTCAGCGACCTGTACGACGTCTATCACACGGGCGTTGCCGATACGGCGGACGTGGCCATACGAACGGGCGTGAAGCGCTTCGTTCTGCTTTCATCCGCCGGGCGGTCGCCGGCCGGCTGGATGCCCGAGGCACTCGCTCCCTCGATGGACGCCAAGGCCAGGGGCGAAGCGGCGCTGCGCGCTGCCGGAATCCACTACACCATTTCGCGCACGCCCGGTCTTTCGGACAGGCCCGGCGGCGAATACGGCATCATGCTCCTGCAATCGCCCATCCCGCCGGGCGGGCCGTTCATGATCTGCCGGGAGGACAGCGCCTCGGTGCTGGTCGAATGCGCGGTCAGCGAAAAGGCCATCAACAAGACCTTCACGGTCCTTAACGCCATCACTCCCGAGGTCGGAATCTGGCGCGACGCCTTGCAGTATCTGCAACAGGATCCGGCGTGACGAGCAACGGCTTCCAGCCGAACGGCAACGGCCAGCTTGGCGGTTTTTTTCGCAGCCTGGTCAGCGATCCGCGTTCCGTGGGCGCCGTCGTGCCCAGCGGCGCGTCGCTCGGCCGGCTCATGGCGCGCGGCTGCGGGGCCGGCACACGCGTTGTCGAGGTGGGAGCGGGAACGGGCGCGCTGACCAGGGCAATCCTGAATGCGGGCGTAGCCGAACAGGACCTCTGCCTGGTGGACAGTGACGAGCGATTCGTCGAAATGCTCAAGGAGCGCTTCCCCGGCGCCCGCACCGTGCATGGTGACGCCTTGTCGCTGGGCGAGCACCTGGAGGATCTGACGGGCCAGGTCGATTACATTATCAGCGGCTTGCCGCTGCTGCTGTTTTCAAATGCCGGAAAACGCCGGGTGCTGGCTGCGGCCTTCGCGCTGCTCGGCGAGGGTGGGGCCTTTCATCAGTTCACCTACGGCGGCGTTTGCCCCGTGGGCAGGCGCACGCTAGACAGCCTCGGACTCAAGGCGTCATGTCTCGGAGTCGCCGCGCTGAACATGCCCCCGGCGTTCGTCTATCGATTCCAGCATACGGAGCCCCAATGAAAGAGTTGACCGGATTGCTCGCGGTCACCGTCGGTGCCATGAGAATGACCGGCCCATGACACATTTTGACCACGTTTGTTGGGCCCGTGGTATTACGTGATGAAAGCAGCGCGTCCGTTCTCAATTTAGATGGTTGGCGGTAATAGTTGTGCCTAGTTGGTTATCCGGTAGTGTTGCTCTTTCAAGCTTGGTCAGCTTGATCCTCGGCAGCCTATTGACCATTACTATTCAACTTATTCGCAACAAGCGCGGTCTATTTTCGTATTCTGTCCAACATGAGCGAATCGGCATTTCCGGAAGCGACAACAGTTTAGGTTCAGTGGCTGTAACCTGGAATGATACGCCGGTTCCGCGACTCTACGTTTCTACCGTGGAGCTAAAGAACGCGAGTTTGAAGGATTACGAGAACGTTTTGGTTCGTGTATTTACAAACGATGCGCACCTTCTTAACGAAACTACCTATATGGTCGATACCACTCGCGCTATTCATTGGACCAGCGAATTCGCGCAATTCATTAGGGTTGAACCTGGCAGTGAGCCTACCGTTGAACAAAAGGAACGGTATTTCAAGCAGCGTGACTACCTTGTGCCCACTATGAACCGTGGCCAAATCGTGCGGCTAACTTTTTTGACGGTGCCTGCGACAGATCAAAACCCCAACTTGTGGCTAGATATTGTGCATACGGGCGCGAAGCTCAAGTTTCAAGCTCGTCAAGAGGAATTCTTAGGAATCCCTCAACGCAGCACAGCGCTCGCGGGTGCTGCGCTTAGCTTAATTTTCTACCTTTTTGCGATATGGCTCATTGATTCGGTTTGGGTAGCCGCTGGTCTATGTCTTTTATTTGGACTTCTGGCGGCGATTCCCGGAGCACTTCTGTTAAAGCTCTTTCGTCTTATCCGAAGCTGGGTTGGTGACTAGCAAACTTAGCTCCAGGGGGCGGAACATGGATATGGGCATCGATTGGCGTTCCGCGCAAAGGCACTGCCCGAGTATTTGGCAATTTATTTGATAGTCGCTTTTGGCCTCATTTGCAAACCCAAAAGACATATTTATGAAGCATAAGTTCTGGATTGGAATTGCCTCATTCGCACTTTTGGCGCTTGGTCTGGCAAGCATCGTCTGGCTCGCTGTAGCGCTCACAAAGACCGAACCGGAATTTCAAGCCGGCATCATAGCTGCGGTTGTCGCTTTTGTTGTCGCCGTTTGGAACCAGCGCGCAATTCGGACACGAGAGATCGATTCTCGCCACTTCTCAGAGAAGCGCAAGATCTACAACGAATTTGTTGGCGTGATGCACCGGCATCTTCTCGCAGGGAAGCTTGGGCAACGACCCCTAAGCGAAAGGAAACTGGCGGAAAAACTGATTGAGTTCAAAAGAAACCTGCTCATTTGGGGCGACGGTGCAACCATAGATGTGTGGTTGAAATTGGAAGCCGATCTATCAACCTTTGACCAGCGAGAAAAAGGAGATATGTCAATTTTGCTGGTGTGGGACGATGTGCTCCGCCAATTTAGAAAGGACTTAGGGAAGCGGGATCTAATGTTGAAGAAGGGAAGTCTGGTTGCGCTCTTCCTCAAGGCCGACGAGCACCACAAGTTGTGGGAAACCGCAAAGAAATAAAGGCAAATTTTCAGCCCGTCGAGAATGAGTGGTCTAGCTAAAATTTTTTCCAGATGCCGGATCGAACTACCCAAAAAATCCCAATAATATCGTGCACACGCAAGATGCATGGCCCAAAATAATTGTTGGACGAACGGACGCACAACGGATGAGCAACAGCGGCCTCAACTGGATCGCGAACTACATCTGGGGTATTGCCGACGATGTGCTGCGCGATCTCTATGTGCGCGGCAAGTATCGCGATGTGATCCTACCGATGACAGTGCTGCGCCGTCTTGATGCCGTGCTGGAAGACAACAAGTCGGCCGTCATCGAAATGAAGGCTTCGCTCGATGCCGCCGGCGTTGTCGAGCAGGATGCCGCTCTGCGCCAGGCGGCCGGCCAAGCGTTCTACAACGTTTCGCCGTTCACCCTTCGCGATCTGCGCGCGCGTGCCAGTCGCCAACAACTCGAAGCTGATTTTCGCGCTTGGCTCGACGGATTCTCCCCCAACGTGCAGGACATCCTCGATAGCTTCGAGTTCCGCAATCAGATCCCGCGCCTTTCCAGGGCCGACGCACTCGGCGCCTTGATCGAAAAACTCACCTCCCCGGACATCAATCTGAGTTCCGATCCCGTAAGGGGCACCGACGGTACCGTCCTCCGTCCCGGCTTGGACAACCATGGGATGGGCACGATCTTTGAGGAGTTGGTGCGCAGGTTCAACGAAGATAACAACGAAGAGGCTGGCGAGCACTGGACGCCAAGGGACGCCGTGCGGCTGATGGCGAAGCTCGTCTTTCTGCCTGTTAGCGACAGGATCGAATCCGGAACCTATCTGCTCTATGACGGCGCCTGCGGCACCGGCGGCATGCTGACTGTGGCCGAGGAGACGCTACGGGAACTCGCCGACGAGCGCGGTAAGCAGGTCTCTACGCACCTCTACGGTCAGGAGATCAATGCCGAGACGTACGCCATATGCAAGGCTGATCTCTTGCTGAAGGGTGAAGGCGAAGCGGCCGACAACATCGTGGGCGGCCCGGAGCATTCGACATTGGCAAACGACGCTTTCCCCTCCCGCGAGTTCGATTTCATGCTCTCCAATCCACCTTACGGCAAGAGCTGGAAGACCGATCTTGAGCGCATGGGTGGCAAGAAGAGCATGCGCGATCCGCGCTTTCTGATTGAGCACGATGGCGATCCGGAATACTCGCTGGTCACGCGCGTGAGCGACGGCCAAATGCTCTTCCTCGCGAACAAGCTATCCAAGATGAAGAGGCACACCCGGCGGGGCAGCCGCATCGCGGAGGTCCACAATGGCAGTTCGCTATTCACCGGCGACGCAGGGCAGGGCGAGAGCAACATCCGTCGCTGGATCATCGAGAACGACTGGCTCGAAGCAATTGTCGCGCTGCCGCTCAACTTGTTCTACAACACGGGCATCGCCACATACGTATGGGTGCTGACTAACCGCAAGCCTGAGCACCGGCGCGGCAAAGTTCAATTGATTGACGCGACTATCTGGTATCGCCTACTACGCAAGAATCTCGGCAAGAAGAACTGCGAACTCGGCGAGGACGACATTGAGCGAATCTGCGAGACGTTCTTGGCTTTCGAGGAGACGGAACAGAGCAAGATCTTCGATAATGAAGCCTTCGGCTACTGGAAGGTGACGGTCGATAAGCCGCTACGGATCGAAGGCGCCGAAAGGCGCGCCTACACGGCAGCCGAGATCAAGATGCTCAAGGAACATGGCACGCGCAGCGAAGACGCACCGTGCGTTGTCAAGCGGGTTCACAAGCGTGGCACGGAAGCCGACCCGCTGCACGGACTATTCGAGGACAATATTGACGGCCAGTCGGTCGTTGTCGAGTACGAGCCGGACACGAGCCTGCGCGATACTGAGCATATTCCGCTCAAGGAAGACGGCGGTATCGAAGCCTTCTTTCGCCGCGAGGTCCTGCCTTACACTCCAGATGCGTGGTACCGGCCCAACGGCGTGAAAATCGGTTACGAGATCAGTTTCAACCGCTACTTCTACAAACAGCAGCCTATGCGGACGCTGCACGAGATCCGGGCTGACATCCTTGCGGTAGGGCGGGACACCGAAGGGTTGCTGGAAGAAATACTTGGGTCTGCCGGCTGATGGCCACGCAACGCTATTCGGTTACGCCACACCCTATTGAAACCCTGCTGACTTGGGTGAAATCCGGGGAAATCGCCATTCCCGAAATTCAGCGACCCTTCGTCTGGGATGCGACAAAGGTCCGCAATCTGCTTGACTCTCTCTATCAGGGCTACCCAGTTGGCTACCTGATCTCATGGCGCAATCCTACAATCCGGCTCAAGGACGGCACGAGGTCCGCAGGCAAGCGAATTCTGATCGACGGCCAGCAACGCGTTACCGCATTGATGGCTGCGTTGCTTGGACAAGAAGTCCTGACCAAAGAGTATCGGACCGTTCGTATACGCATCGCGTTCCACCCAGTCGAAAATCGATTCGAGGTCAGCAATCCAGCTATCCGAAAGGATACTAGCTGGATTGACGATGTAACGAAGATATTCGCGCCGGACGCGGATTTGTTTGCGCTTGTCGAGCAATATGTTGAAGGTAATCCGGGCACCGACCGGAAAAAGGTGGGGAATGTGCTGCAGAAGGTAGGCAAGATCGTCAACAACCATGTGGGGCTTATTGAACTGGCGGAAGACCTGGACATCGAGACAGTCACCGAGATATTCATCCGCGTGAACTCCGCCGGCACGCCGCTTTCGCAGGCCGACTTCGCCATGTCAAAGATCGCCGTCAACGAGACTTACGGCGGTAACGTCTTGCGCAAGGCAATTGACTACTTCTGCCATCTCGCCGTGGCGCCCGAATACCACTCGAGGATCGAAAAGGGTGACCCGGAGTTTGCTGCATCGGAGTTTTGGCCGAAGATTAAGTGGCTCAAGGACACCACCGACGATCTGTACGATCCGACGTACACCGACATGCTGCGCGTTGCGTTCACGTCGCAGTTTGGGCGAGGAAAGCTAGGCGACCTAGTGGCGCTGCTATCGGGTCGGAACTTTGAGACGCGAGCTTACGAGGAGGCGATTGTCGAACAGTCTTTCTCCAAGCTGCGTAATGGCATCAGTGCCTTCATGAACCGGACACATTTCGATCGTTTGACGATGATTCTACGTTCTACTGGCTTTCTAACCTCCAATCTGATCCGTAGCCAGAACGCGGTCAACTTTGCCTACATCATCTACCTTCGCGGCCGATCGGAGGGACTGTCAGCGCACGACCTCGAACGCCTCGTGCGGCGCTGGTACGTTATGTCGATTCTCACGCAGCGTTATTCCGGAAATCCTGAGACCGCTTTTGACTTAGACATCCGCCAGATTGCGGCTCAGGGGCTGACCGTCTACACCGAAACCGTGATCGAGAACGAACTGCCCGACACCTATTGGACGGGCATGCTGCCGCAGCTTATGGATACCTCGTCTTCAACGAGTCCGTATTTCGTGGCCTATCAAGCTGCGCAGGCGCGGCTCGGCGACAGAGGCTTTCTTTCTACAGACATCACCGTTCGTGACTTGCTGCTGAACCGTGGCGATCGGCACCATGTCTTTCCGCGTAAGTACCTGCAGAAGCAAGGATTGGCCCGCGGTCGTTACAATCAGATCGCTAACTTCGTTATCGCGCAGAGCGAGATCAACATCGCAATTGGGGACACACCGCCTGGAATCTATTTCGCTCAACTGTTGGAACAGGTCAACGGAGGTGATCGGCAGTACGGTGGGATTAGTGACCGGGACCGTCTCTCTGAAAACCTCGTTGAAAACTGCCTGCCCGAGTGCTTAATTCACGGGGACGTTCCCGGATACGACGACTTCCTTGCCGAGCGGCGCCGACTGATGTCGCTCAAGATCAAGGCGTGGTTCCAGATGCTGTCATGAGCGCTGAACTCAAGCCATATGCTGTGATGAAGAACTCCGGCAGTGAGTGGTTAGGGGATGTTCCGGCGCATTGGAGAGTGCTTCCCAACAGAGCCATTCTTCGTGAAGCGAAGCGATCTGGTCACGCCAATGAACGAATGTTATCGGTAACGATTTCGAGCGGCGTTATTTTTCAAGATGATCTGCTCCAAGACTCTTCGATGAAAGACCAGTCGCGAGCCGATAAATCTGCTTACAAGTTAGTTCAGCCGGGTGACATTGCGTACAACAAAATGCGGGCTTGGCAAGGTGCTATCGGAGTTTCGAAACACAAGGGCATAGTAAGCCCAGCATATGTCGTGCAGCAGCCGCTGGAGACATCCTTAACGAATCCTTCCTATTTGCATTATCTGTTCCGAACACCGACCTTCGCAAAGGAAGCCGAGCGATTCTCATATGGCATTACTTCAGACATGTGGAGTCTTCGCCCAGAGGACTTCAGGAGGATCCACGTTTGCGTACCACCTTTGTCGGAACAAACAGACATCGCGTGCTTCCTGGAACACGCGACCGGCCGCATTGAACGCTACATTCGCGCCAAGGAGAAGCTGATCGAACTGCTGGAGGAACAGAAGCAGGTTGTCGTCCACGACGCCGTTACGGGCCGGATCGATGTGCGCACGGGCCAGCCGTACCCTGCATACAAGCCCTCTGGTGTCGATTACGTAGGCGATATTCCCGAAGATTGGAATGCCTTATCGTTGCAGCGACTAACTGTATGTAGATGTGACGGTCCCTTTGGCTCCGGGTTGAAGTCCACTCACTATACTAGTGAGGGTACGAGGGTCATTCGACTTCAGAACATTGGACATGGCGAATTTGACGCCTCAGATGCGGCGTACATCTCAGCCGATCATTACGCCACCCTTGGTGACCATTCAGTCGAGGAGGGCGACGTTCTGATTGCTGGACTGGGCGACAGTAGTCATCCAGCGGGACGGGCGTGCGTCGCGCCAGCCGGTGTCGCTCCGGCTATGGTGAAAGCGGATTGCTTTCGTTTCCGACTCAATCGTGATGTCGTCGAGCCTCATTTCCTCGCTTACCAGCTAACTGCAACTGCACCTTTAGTTTCAGGGTATCTATCGACTGGCGCGACTCGACAACGAGTTAATCTCCGGAGGGCAGCAGCAAGGGTGGTGGGAATTCCTTCGTTACACGACCAGTTACGAATCGTAGACCACGTTATAACGAGACGTCGGCATATCCAGGCAACCCAACGGACTGCTAGGAATGAAATCTCGCTGCTATGCGAATATCGCACGCGCCTTATCGCCGACGCTGTCACCGGCAAGCTAGATGTGCGTGAGGCAAGGATGGTGTTACCAGGGGACCCCGGTGCATTCGAAGCCGAAGGCGCGTTCAACGAATGACGCCGATCCTTCCCCTGAAGGACTTCGCCGCTATTGTGCGGAACTTGTGCCGACCAGACGGTGAGACGGAGTGGATCGAATACAAGCGAAACTACGTCAACCCCGAGGAAGTAGGTCGATATATTTCCGCGCTTGCCAACGGTGCAGCGCTCAACGAAGAGCCGTTCGGGTATCTGATGTGGGGAGTGGTAGACAAGACCGGCGAACTTGTCGGCACCACTTTCGATCCGAAGACGGCCAAGAAGGGCAACGAGCCGCTTGAAACCTGGCTCTTGCGGTTGCTGAATCCCAAAATCCAGTTCGGGTTCCACGTCGTTGAAGTAGACGACAATCGTATCGTTGTGGCAGAGGTTCACGCCGCAGTAAATGTCCCTGTGATATTCCGGAACGTGGACTATATCCGGGTGGGCTCGGTCACCAAGCCCTTGCGAGAGGTACCCGAGCGCGAACGCGCGCTATGGCGTATCTTCGATAAAACTCCGTATGAGGGTCGGGTCAATCTGGACGGGATGGAGGCCAGTGATGCGTTGGGGTTGCTGGACTGGCCTGCCTATTTCAGGCTGCTCAAATTTCCCGTGCCACAGGATCTCGCGCTGGCGGCTGGCACACTAAGCAGCGACGGCCTGCTTCGCCAAAACGAGGCGAACAGTTGGGGCGTGGCTAACCTCGGTGCCCTCCTGTTTGCGGAGGACCTCGGGAATTTTCCGGTCCTAGCGCGCAAGACTGTCCGCGTGATCCAATATCCCGGCAAGAGCAGAATGGAGACCACCCGCGAACATGTGTTCAATAGCGGTTACGCCAGCGGCTTTGAGCGTCTGATCGACTACATGGATGCATTGTTGCCAAGCAGGGAGGTGATTCATAACGGAATTCGCGAAAATGTGGCAGCATTCCCCAATGTCGCCGTCCGCGAGCTCATCGCCAATATGCTCATTCACCAAGACCTTGCCGCGACTGGCACGGGACCGATGGTGGAGGTCTTCGCCGACCGCATCGAAATCTCTAACCCCGGCGAATCACTCGTCGCCGCGGAACGGATGATTGATGCTCCACCTCGTTCGCGGAACGAAGCCATGGCGGGCCTCATGCGGCGCATTGGTATCTGCGAGGAACGCGGAAGTGGGATTGACAAGGCGATGCTCTCCATTGAACTCGCCCAACTTCCACCGCCTTTGTTTGAGACTCCTCCAGGCGCAACGCGCGTGACGGTCTTTGCGCGCAGGGACTTCAAGGAGATGTCCAAGATGGACAGGATTCGCGCAGTCTATCAGCATTCTTGCCTGCGCTACATCATGGGCGAGAAGACGACCAACGCAACATTGCGCGAGCGGTTCGGCATCTCAAATGCCAACTCCGCCGTCGTCTCCCGTCTCCTTGGAGACGCACTGAAAGCTGGAGTGATTGTCATTGAGGATGAGGCGGCAGGTTTTCGGAGCCGCGCCTACATACCGTTCTGGGCTGCTGCGAATAAAACCGAGCAGATCATTTGATAAGTTGTTGTGACGACACTTATCTTGCGCACATGAAATCAACTTAATACTTTGAAAGATATATATTTTTAGTCCAAGTGCTTTATTTGATGGTTATTTGACGACCTTAGTATGACGACCGATGTCTCTACATACTTCCTCAACCACCCAATCCACATAGCGCTGATCTTTGGTACCTGCTAGACACTGCCGTCGGGCGCGCATGCATGAAGATCGGTGTTCTGATGATCGGCTCGCTCTACTGGGATCAGGCAAGGAAAGATTGGCGTCGCGACCGACTTGTCGGTATCAATCCGCTGCGCGTGAGGGCGCCCATCCGCTATGGCCGGCTTTCGTCGACGCGCGGAGACACGTACTCGATGGTCTTTTCAGCAGGTATAGAGAAGGAGAAATTCGGTCAGGCCATTGCGGTACCGTGCAGGCAGCGCGCGACTACGTTTGATGATCTGCTGGAAGAAGCAAGGTACCTCTGGGCAGCTGAGAATAACTGTGAGCGAATGGAGCAAATTTGTGCGTCGTGGGGATGCGTGGCGCTACTACCAAACCCGAGGCGGGAACTCCCACGCGGCGTTCTGGCGGACTGGAAGGTGCATGTTGCCCATGAATGCCGCTATCCGCAGTTGAAGCATGCTAGGGGAGAGCCTGCGGCGGTGTCCGAGTGCGGCATCTTAAACATTCCCTGGCCGCAACTGCTAGACGGTGCAGAACTCGAATTCGACGCACTGCTCGGGACGGCGACAGACCCGACAATCAATAGTGGCGACTACCCGTCAGCCCAGATGATTGCCAGCGCATGGGCAGAACACCAAGAAAATGCGCACGTTGAATATTTTGACAACAACGTGTCAAACGGAATTACGACATGGCAGGATCGGGAGATTAAGCATTGGCTCGAACAACTGCGCCGCACACAGTAGGCACCAAGCGACACAGCTCTCCGCGTCGCGCGGGCGGGCGTCGTTGTTTTGTGGTCACGACGCAGGGCAGCATTAGAACCGGTCAGTCTATTTGACAAGCTACCGCCACGCGCCCTGCCTTGCACGTGTGAAATTTTCTTAATATATTGATATATAAGAATTTCCACCACACCAGTTTTATTTGACGGTTATTTGATGGCGGGATCGTGACCACAGACACTTCCGAATACGGCCTCGAAAGCCTGATCTGTACGGAACTGGCTGGCGAAGCCTGCCGCCCACCCGCGGCAGGCGAGGTCACCGAGCCTGCCTCGGGCTACGGCGGCGTCGGCTGGAGTTGCGGCAGTTACCAGCATTACGACCGCGAGTACTGCGTTGATTGGCCTCAGCTTGCCGCCTTCCTCGAAACTACGCAGCCGGAGGCCGCCACCGCCTTCGTGCTCGACGGCGACGGCCCGACCCGGCGCAGGTTCCTCGCGCGGCTGCAGGGAGAAATCGCAAAACGAGGAACGATCGACGTGCTTCGGCACGGAATCCGGCACGGCGCGCACGACCTCGCGCTCTTCTATGGGACGCCGTCGCCCGGCAATGTACAGGCTCAAGAGCGTTTCGAGTGGAACCGCTTCACGGTCACGCGACAGCTTCGCTACAGCCGCGACGAGACGCAGCGGGCGCTGGACATCGCGATGTTCATCAACGGCCTTCCGGTCATTACCTTTGAGCTCAAGAACAACCTCACCAAGCAGACCGTGAACGACGCGGTCGAGCAATACCGGAGAGATCGGAATCCACGCGAGAAGCTGTTTGAGCTTGGCCGCTGTGTCGCCCACTTCGCCGTGGATGAGTCTGAAGTGCGCTTTTGTACCGCGTTGAAAGGCAAGGCCTCGTGGTTCCTGCCATTCAACCGCGGCTGGAACGACGGCGCTGGCAATCCGCCCAATCCGGACGGAATCAAGACTGATTACCTGTGGCGGGAAGTGCTGACCCGCGAAAGTCTGACCGACATCCTCGAAAACTACGCCCAGATCGTGGAGACTAAAGATGAGAAAACGGGCAGAAAGACGCGCAAGCAGATCTGGCCCCGGTTCCATCAACGCGACGCCGTACGCCGTTTGCTCGCGGATGCCGCCAAGCATGGGGCAGGGCAGTGCTACCTGATTCAGCACTCGGCCGGCAGCGGCAAGAGCAACTCCATCGCCTGGCTGGCGCACCAGTTGATCGGCCTCGGCGAGGTCGGCGCCCCGATCTTCGACTCCGTTATCGTGGTCACCGACCGCCGCATCCTCGATAAGCAGATCAACGACACCATCCGGCAGTACGCTCAGGTTGGCGCCACCGTAGGCCATGCCGACCGCTCAGGCGATCTGCGGCGCTTCATTGAGTCGGGCAAGAAGATCATCATCTCGACCGTGCAGAAGTTTCCGTTCATTCTCGACGAGATCGGCAACCAGCAGCGCAGGCGACGCTTCGCCATCCTCATCGACGAGGCCCATTCCAGCCAGGGCGGGCGCACCAGCGCTGCGATGGCGCAGGCGCTGTCCGAAGCCGGCGCGGAAGGCGAGGGCGACAGCTTCGAGGACCGGATCAACCAACTGATGGAGCAGCGCAAGCTTCTTCCCAACGCCAGTTACTTCGCCTTCACCGCTACGCCCAAGAACAAGACGCTGGAGATATTCGGCGCGGCCGACCCGCAGCCAGACGGCACGGTCAAGCACCGGGCTTTCCACAGCTACACGATGAAACAGGCGATCCAGGAAGGCTTCATCCTTGACGTGCTCGCGCACTACACGCCGGTCCGGAGCTACTACAAGCTCGCCAAGACCATCGAGGATGACCCCGAGTTCGACACGAAGAAGGCGCAGAAGAAGCTGCGGCGCTTTGTGGAGGGCCACGGCCACGCCATCCGCCTGAAGGCCGAGATCATGGTGGACCACTTTCACGACCAGGTGCTGGCGCAGCGCAAGATCGGCAACGAGGCGCGGGCGATGGTGGTCACCAACGGGATCAAGCGTGCGGTCCAGTATTTCCAGGCTATTCGCGAGTATCTCCAGGAGCGCAAGAGCCCGTATCGGGCCATTGCGGCCTTCTCCGGAGAGCATGAGTTCGGCGGCGTGAAGGTCAGTGAAGCGTCGCTCAACGGGTTTCCCTCCCGCTCGATCCCGGAAAAGTTCCGAGAGAGTCCCTACCGCTTTCTCGTCTGCGCCGACAAGTTTCAGACCGGCTATGATGAGCCGTTGCTGCACACCCTGTACGTGGATAAGACGCTGTCCGGGATTCAGGCGGTGCAGACCCTGTCGCGCCTCAACCGCGCGCATCCGAAAAAGCACGATGTATTCGTGCTGGATTTCCTGAACGACGCGGAGACTATCCGTGAGGCGTTTGCGGACTACTACCGCGCAACGGTCCTCGCCGACGAGACCGATCCCAACAAACTGCATGATTTGCAGGCCGATCTGGACGGCGCGCAGGTTTATTCACCCGAACAGGTTGAAGGCTTTGCGCGGCTGTACCTTGACGGCGCCGACCGCAACCAGCTTGATCCGATTCTCGATGCCTGCGTGGCGGTGTATAAGAACGAACTCGACGAGGACGGACAGGTCGATTTCAAGGGCAGGGCCAAGGGCTTCGTGCGGACTTACAACTTTCTGTCCTGCGTACTGCCCTGGACCAACGCTGCCTGGGAGCAGCGTTCGATCTTTCTCAACTTCCTGATTCCCAAACTTCCAGCGCCGCGGGAGGAGGACCTGTCCAAGGGCATTCTGGACGCCATCGACATGGACAGCTATCGAGTCGAGAGACAGGCGGTACGGAAGATCCTGCTGCCTGATGAAGATGCCGAAGTCGATCCGGTGCCGACTCGCGGAGGCGGCCACCGGCCCGATCCGGAACTCGACCGGCTGTCTAACATCATCAACCAGTTCAATGACCTGTTCGGCGACATCGCCTGGGACGACGGTGACCGAGTGAAGCGGCTCATCACGGAGGAAATCCCTTCGCGCGTGGCCGGAGATACCGCGTTCAGGAACGCCCGGCAGCACTCCGACCGGGAGAACACGCGTATCGAACACGACAAGGCCCTTCTGCGCGTGATGACTTCGATGATGAAGGACGACAGCCAGTTGTTCAAACAGTTCATGGACAATGACGGCTTCAAGCGCTGGATGACCGACACAGTTTTCGACCTCACCTCGGAGCACTTCGATGCATCATCGCCTTAGCTTATTTCTCGGAATAACCGCTCTTGCAGTGGGCAGCGCGTTTGCCGATGTTGTGGATTCGCGCTATTACACGCCGTCCCCGGGGGACGAGGTGATCGACAGCGGCGTCATGAATGTGTCGCGCCTGGGCGAGGCCATCAGCAGCGAAGAATTCCAGGTTATCCGTCGCGCGGATGGGGGCCGGACAATCGTCAGTAGGGTGACCGCCGCGGACAACAGTTTTGAAATTCCCGCGCGCTGGGACTATGACGCCGACGAACAGGCCACAGGCGCAGCGGGTTGGGGAAAGCATGCCGACGGGCGCGTGTTTGAGGTGACTCTGACGAGAGCCGCCGAAGCGGCCACGATGTCCGTTGCATACGAGTCCGGCGAACGGGTGACCTACGAGGGAGAGTGCCCGTCGGGATGTCTGATGGACATGATGCCGGGCGCCATACCGCAATTCACGATGTCGCGGCGCTACGACGCCGACAGGGCGGGCGTGCAGGATTTCCGCTGGATGGCTTTCGTCTTGAACCAGGACATGCGGTCATTCGACGTGGTCGTAAGCATCGATCATGCGCGGGACTTCAGCGTTGCCCGCGCCGACGGATCGGAGATCACCGTTCGTCATTTCGTGTTTGACGAGAAAGGCTCGCTGGACGGTACCGGCGAGGGGTACGAAACGCACTCGAATCTTTGGGTGGATACGACGCACCGCCCGATCAAGTTCAAGGTCGGACAGACCATCGGTTTGCGCGCGGGATTCGAGGATATCGACGATCGGCTGACGCCTGAATGACGATTCGCCCGGTTCGCCGGAACACCATCGAGATACTTGCGCCGAAGACCACTCACGGCCGCCGCGAGCCTCTCGCGCCGACGTCGCATAGCAAGGATCGGGTCGATTTCGGCATCAGGAGTGTTTACGTTACGGGAATTCACCGCCGATGACCGCTTCCCGGAGTACCGCATGTACACGACCGACTACGATCGAATCGAGGCCGCGATTCGCTATCTGGCCAGGCATCGCAGGCGCCAGCCCGAGCTCGCGGACCTGGCGGCGCACGTTGGTCTGAGCCAAAGCCATCTGCATCGGCTGTTCTCGCGCTGGGCCGGCGTCACGCCAAAGCGCTTTCTCGAGTTTCTTACCGTTCAGCACGCGAAGAAACTGCTCGACAACTCCGAGTCCGTGCTCGCGGCAGCCTATGGGAGCGGGCTCACCGGCCCGGGCAGACTCCACGATCACTTCGTCACCGTGGAAGCGGTCACGCCGGGAGAGTACCGGAGCAGGGGCGCAGGGCTGACGGTTCGCTTCGGCACTGGAGAATCACCGTTCGGGCCTGTGTTCGTAGCCTGGACCGAGCGCGGCGTCTGCCGGGTTGGGTTTGCGGCTGACGGGGACGTTTCCGCCGAGAAAGAAACTCTCCGCCGCACCTGGGCGCGGGCGTCGTTCGAAGGTGATGAATTGATGGCAACGGCGCTGGCGCGGTCCATCTTCGCGGCGCCATTCGAAGCCGAGGGCCGCCCGTTGACCGTACATGTGCGCGGGACCAACTTCCAGCTGGCCGTCTGGCGCGCCCTGCTGCGCGTACCGCCCGGGCAGGTCGTCACATACGGCCGTTTGGGTGAAGAGGTCTGCGGCGCGCAGGCGGCTCGGGCGACGGGGAACGCGGTGGGGAAAAACCCGATCGCATTCCTCATCCCGTGCCACCGCGTGATTCGCGCGGGAGGGATTACGGGGAACTACGCCGGGGGCGTTACGCGGAAACGCTGCATGCTGGCGTGGGAGGCGAGTCGCCATCTCATCGGCGGCACCGAAATAGGCCAAGCCGGGAGTGCGTCATGAACCGCCTGCTTCCCATCAAAGAGGAACAGCCCTACGCGCCAACCCTGACTTCCGTGGGGCCCGCACTGCGCGCAGCCGCCGAGCACGCCATCGACTGGCTCGCGGAGGTCGACCAGCGGCCGGTAGCCGCCAGTCGCACTCCTCCGGAGTTGCGGCGCCGCCTCGACAGCCCCCTGCCGGAGTATAGCTCGGACCCCGTGTCCGTCATCGACGATCTCGTCGCAAACGTAGAGGGCGGACTGCTTGGATGCGCCGGTGGACGCTTCTACGGTTGGGTCATTGGTGGCGCACATCCTGCGGCGCTGGCGGCGGACTGGCTGGTGTCCGCCTGGGATCAGAACGCGACATTGGCGGCTTGTTCCCCCGCCGAAGCGGTGATTGAGGAAATCGCCGGCCGCTGGGTCATCGAACTGTTGGGCCTTCCCGACCACTCGTCGTTCGCCTTTACCTCGGGGTGCCAACTCGCTCACGTGACGGCCCTGGCCGCCGCCCGCCGCTACCTGCTCCTCGGCTGCGGACATGATCCGGAGCGCGAGGGGCTCGGGAACGCCCCCCAACTGCACGTCGTCACGGGCACGCACGGACACCACTCAGTGGACCGGGCGGTGCGGATATTGGGGCTCGGATCGAAGCATCTCCACCTCGTGCCCACCACGGCCGACCGACTGGATGTTCCGGCACTCGCGGCGTTGCTAACTGAACTGGAGGATGCCCCAGTAGCGGTCTGCCTTTCTGCCGGCGATATCAACACCGGGAACTTCGATGAATTCCGGACCGTGATGCCGCTCTGTCGCTCGCGTGGCAACACTTGGGTGCATGTTGATGGCGCGTTCGGGCTATGGGCGAAGGTGTCGCCGCGTTTCGCCCACTTGCTCGACGGTGTCGAAGGGGCCGACTCGTGGGCGACCGACGCCCACAAATGGCTCAACACGCCGTTCGATATCGGCTTCGTAGCTATCCGCCACCGGGAGGCGCATCGCGCTGCCATGAGCATCCGGGCTCCGTACCTGACCCACGCCGCCAGCGCTCGGGACCAACTCAATTGGACCCCCGAGTGGTCCCGTCGCGGTCGAGGTGTCCCTGTGTACGCCGCGGTGAAGGCGCTCGGCCGCCGCGGGATCGCTGACATCGTCGAGCGATGCAGCGATGCCGCAGCGAATCTCGTAGAGGGCATCGGCTCCCTTCCCGGTACCGAGGTCCTCTCGCCCGCGGTCATCAATCAGGGGCTGGTCCGATTTCGGGACCCCGCCGGTACCGATCACGACGGATTCACCGACCGGGTGATCGCCGCCATTCAGGCCGAAGGAACGGCATGGTTCGGCGGTACCCACTGGCGTGGCATGCGCGCGATGCGGATTAGCGTCTGCTCCTGGGCTACCCAGCCCGACGACGTCCGGAAGACCGTCCATGCAGTCGAGCGTGTGCTCACCGCTCTGCTGCCGGGGGCGGCCGTGTAGAGCGAGACAGGGCGCTTACCTGTTCGAACACGCGCAGAAAGTTGCCGCCCCAGATCTTCGCGACGTCCTGTTCGGAGTAGCCGCGGCGTACCAGTTCCGTCGTCACATTGGCCGCGTCGCCTTCGTCCCGCCAGCCGGCGATGCCGCCTCCATGGTTGAAATCCGTGGCCAGCCCCACGTGGTCGATACCCAGCAGATACACGACGTAATCCACCTGGTCCACGAGGTCGGATACGGATGCGCCGGGCAGGCGCTCGTTGATTTCCTGTGTTTCGCGGAAGTAGGTCTCGCGCTGCTCGACGGTCTCGCGTCGGTTGCGGCTCAACAGATCGAGAATGGCATTGGAGCGTTCGGGGCTGGGTTCCTTGAGGTATCCGTCGAAGGCGACTATGTGCACGACGCCACCGGAGGACCCAACCGCCTCAAGGGCCCGGTCGCTCAGGTTGCGAGGATGGTCCACCAGCGCCTTCACGCCCACGTGCGACGCCACGACCGGTGCGCGGCTCAGGGCGACAGTCTGTAGCAGGGCATCCTCGGTGATCTGCGATACGTCGATGATCACGCCCAAGTCGTTCAGACGGGCCACCAGGTTCCGGCCCGCGTCCGACAGGCCCCCGTGCCGTGCCGGGACATCGCCCAATCGAGGGCTGGGGCGTGCCGAATCGGCAAACTGGTTGTGCCCGAGGTGGGTGAATCCGACCATGCGCACGCCAGCAGCGAAAAACTCATCGAGGTGCTCTCCCCCTGCGCCCAGGCTGTAGGCGTTCAGCATGGACATCAGAGCGCTGCGCCGTCCTTCGGCCGTATGGGTGCGCAGATCGTCCGCCGTCAACGCGAGGCCGATGCGCTGCGGATACATTTCGAGAGCCATGCGGCGGATGGCCGCGGCCTTGGTGCGGGCCTGTTCGAGCGCCCGCGCGTAGCCGGTTTCGTCCAGCGGTCCGTGTGAGGCAAATACGGCAAAGGCGGCGGCGTCCAGCCCGCCGCGTTCCATCTTCGGCAGGTCCACCGGTTCGAATCCGTCCACGCCCGGGTCCGATTCCGCCGTCGCGAACGTGAGGGGAATGTCCACGTGGGCGTCGAAGGTAAACACGCGATCATGGAGCGCGCGAATCTCCGGCGCAATCTGGCCGTTCGCGGCTGCAGCCCAGGCGAGGGCCGTCGCCAGGACCAGTGCCCGGCGCATCAGGTCAGATTGACGAAGGTCTCGGCGACCAGTTCCGGGTGGGTCAGCATGCCGCCGCGCGGGATGTCCAGTTCGATGAATTGCCAACCGGGACCGCGCGCGGGGCCGACCATGAAGTCGCTGGTCATGGAATATTCCTGGCCCACGCAGTGAATATAGGTGCGCGGCAGGCCCTCCCAGCCGCCGTTTTTCAACTCCAGCACATCGCTCCAGGCGCGCATCGGGTGGAGCGTGATCTTGTCCTTCAGGAGCGCCTGGAGCTCGGGTTCGGAATCCGGCACCACCATCTCGAGGGGGTAGGAGTCGAAATAGTCCATCCGGTAGCCGTCGACGAACTTTTCCATGCGCTTGATGAAGTACTCGGAGAGTTCGCCCTCCGGCGTGCGGCTCACGCCGCTCATGCGGTCGCCCGCCGGGACCAGCGCATCGAAGAAGACGATGCGCCGTATGCGCTCGCGCCTTGCATCCGCGACGCCGGTAATGACCATGCCGGCGAAGGAATGTCCGACGAGGATGACGTCATCGAGGCTCTCGAAGTCGATGATGTTGACGATGTCCTGGATATGGGTGTCGAGACCCACGTCCGGACTTGTCGTGTGGGCGCGGTCGCCGCAGCCGGTCAGCGAAGGCGCGTATACGTCGTGGCCGGCCCGCTCCAGGATGCGGCGCACGAACTGCCAGCTCCAGCCGCCCAGCCAGGTGCCGTGCACGAGGATGAAGGTCTTGGATTCTTCCCCGGCCTCGGCCTTCGCGACCGACCCCGCCGCCGAAGCGACGAGCGCGGCGCCAGCCCCCGCGAGCGTCTGCCGGCGGGTAAGCTTCCCGTTCCTGTCGCGCACGCCGTTATGCGGGCTTGGTGGCGTTCATCACGCCGAACCGCGGCAGGGCGACCGGCCCCTCCTCGTTCAGATCGAACCCGGCGGCGCGGACAAGGTCCTGCAGCCCGTTGGTGCGGTACTTGATCGTCCACACCTCGTTGTTCCAGCGATGGTCCCACCAGCGCCGGTACTGGCCGTATGCCGTCCGGGGAAACGGGTTCTTCAGGTTGAAGTCGATGGGGTAGAAGATTCCGCCCGGGCGCGTGATGCGGAAGGCCTCGTTGACGATGTCCTTCGTGCCCTGGGGCGAGACTTCATGAAGCATGATGTAGCTGGTCACCAGGTCGAAGTGGTTGTCGGGGAAGCGCGTGTCTTCCGCCAGGCGCTGGGCGAAATTGACGTCCAACCCCCTTTCCACCGCGCGCAGATGGCCGTACCGCACCATTGGCCCGCCGACATCGATGCCCCAGACTTCTGCATCCGGGAAACGCTCCTTCAGCGCCATGGCCAGTTGGCCGACGCCGGTGCCGAGGTCCAGAATGCGCTTGACCTTGCCGTCCTCCGGTATCGGCAGCCCGAAGGCCGCTGTCATGTGCAACGCATCCTGGTCGTTGCGCCCGGTATAGAAGCCGTTGGTGCCGTAGTCGTACATGTGCCCTGCGAAGTCGTTGCCCACGTAGCCGCCCGGCTGGATGTGGATCTCGTGGCGCGTGTAGTCGGGCATCTCGAGGTCGGGGTTCAGTTCCAGGGTTCCGGGACCGCGGTTGTCGACCGCTTCCATCTCGCTCAGGTAGGTGTCGGCATTGTTTTCGCACTCGGCTTTCATGTTGTTCCAGGAAAGCTGCTGCACCGACATCCAGGTCCGGGTCCTTGCGCTTACGACGGGATCGTCCTGCAGCAGGGCGATGGCTTCCTGCATCGGCAGTTCCGTGTCCGGAGAAATGCCCTTGCTGGCCAGAATATCGTTTGCGCGCCGGCCGGCGGCCTGGCTCAATGTCTGGTTGGCGAAGGTCCGTACCGACATCAGGAAATCCATCCGGCTTTCCAGGTCGATTTCCGGCAGGCGTTCCATGCGCCCGTTGCGGCCCCGCGGCGCCAGAGTGCCCGGTACGTTCCCGGTCGTCTTGGGCGGGGGCGGCAGATCGTCCCGCGTTTCGAAAAATCCCATCGCCGGCGGCGCGGTGCGTTGCTGCGCTGCGCGGCTCGCGAATGGCGCTGCCACCAGGGATGCTGCCCCGGCGAACAAACCCATTACGGATCGTCTGTTGATCATTTTTCGCTACCTCCTAGAACTGGCGTTCTTCGCCGAACGGACGTGCGCTCGACGTATCGCGCGACAGGACGCTGTAGACCCGCTCGACCATTTCCATACGTTCCGCTTCCCAAGCCTCTTTCTCGGCGTCGGTCGGCACGTAGGCCTCGACCATTTCAGTCGTAGCCATGCCTTCGGTTTCCATCAGCCGTTCGATAACCTTGATGCGCTGGCGGTCGGCCCAGATTTCCGCTCCGAGCGCGATCACGACGGACATCAGGTTGTCGATGTGCGGGTTACCCAGGAATATGGCGGCATCCGTGTCCGCCGCGATGAAAGGCGCGGCCCTGCTGCGCCCTTTCTCGACTTTTTCGCTCATGGTGTTTTCTCCCGTTCTTGGCCGAACTACGCGGAACCGCGGAATTGTCGAACTGCGGTTCGCGGAGAACCGGCATTGGCGCCCAAGCGTTAAGCCCCATAAGGTTACCATTATTCTTGCGGGCAGGAGCGTGGGCGACGTTAGAATATCCGCCGCACGGGCTTCCGTCGGCAGTCACGCGAGACGCAAATGAACGATCCGCAATATTTTGACCATCCGGTGCTGGACCACCTGGTTGAAACCGTGATGCAGCTCGGCAGCGAATTGTGGACCACAAGGCGCCGCCTGGAACTGCTGGAGAAGGTGCTGGCCGATGCCGGCGCCTTGCCCGATGACGCCGTGGAGCTTTACATGCCGTCCGCCGAAGAAATCGAGGCCGAGGCCGCGCGGCGGGACGCCTTCGTCCGGCGGGTATATGCCGGATTCGCCCGGGGCGGGGAAGTGCAGGAGGCCCCGCCGGAACCCTAGGGCGCTGACACGCCCTGGCTGCGGGACCGCACACAAACGGAGAGAGAAATGGATCGAGGACAACTGGGCGGCCTGAACCGCCTTCCATCCCTGGACGCCGAGCAACGCCTCGGCTTCGCCTTGAGTTTGCGCACGATGATCACCGCCGGGGGCGTCAGCGCCAAGTCGCGCGCGGCGGGAAGCGCGGCCCTGAAGGAGGCGGGCATCCAGGTGGACGACGTGGAAGCGATTTGCCGCGTCATGGACCGCATCCCCGACACGCAGATTCGCAACCGGATGCTGCGCAGCCTCCAGGAAATGACCTGGGACTCCGCCTTCAGCGCCGTCGACGGCGACCGCGAACGGATGGAGCGGGAGTTGCAGGAGGAATCGGACGTTTCCCTGCTGGAGCTGAACCCGGACCTCGAGATGCCGGACTACATCAAGTTCGACTTTCACCTTCAACCGGGCGGCTATGTCGGCGACGCACTGGCGGGCGAGGTCTATCACCATGGGACCAACGCGTTCTACATGGGCTTCAACGCCGGCGACATGATCCACAACGGCCTGGTCGCCTGCGGCCAGGAGCCGCTGAGCGGCGGCGTGGAGCGCGCGCTCGACATGGCGACGGGCATCGGCCAGTGCGCCACCGCGCTCAAGCAGCGCTATCCCGATGCCGAGGTGTGGGGCCTGGACCCGTCCGAACCGCTGCTGCGATACGCGCACAAGCGCGCCAAGGGCATGAACCTGCCCGTGCGCTTCAGGCAGGCCAGGGGAGAGTCCACCGGTTTCGACGAAGGCCATTTCGACGTCATCAACAGCTACATCCTGTTTCACGAGATTCCGTTCAGCGCCACCGAGAAGGTGGTGCACGAGATCTACCGGATCCTGCGCCCCGGCGGCGTGTTCAACATCTACGATTTCCCGGTCGGCGATCCGATGACTCCGGAATCGCGCTACATGTTCGAAATGGACCATCGCGACAACGGCGAGCCCTGGTCGATCGACCTGATGGAGAACGACTTCGACGGCCTGCTGAAGTCCGCCGGTTTCGAGATCACTCCGGGACCGCGTCAGTTCCTGGTGGTCAAGACCTGGCACTGCCACAAGCCGGAATAGGATCCGGCCCGACAATGCGCATTCTCAAAGATCTGAACGAGTTTTCCTTACGAACTTCCATCGTTTCGATTGCGGCCGGCATTTTTCTGGCGGCCTGCGGAGGTTCAGGAGATGATGGCCCGCCTCCCAGTCTCAGTGTTTCCGCAACCAGCATTGACGCGGACGCGGGCGGCGAGAACGTTTCGGTAAGCGTGTCCAACAGCGGCGGCGGGTCGCTCAACTGGACGGCATCGATCCCCTCTGGCGTCGATTGGGCACGTATTTCAAGCGGCTCCAGCGGAACCAATGCAGGGACCGTTCAAATCGAGGTGGATGCGAATGATGGCGCCGCAAGAGAGTTCGAGTTGACCGTCTCGGCGAGCGGGTCCGCCTCGCGGACCGTGACGATCAGCCAGGCGGAGGCGCCTCCAGTCATTGATCTGTCCGTGGTCAGCACCGATCTCGAGGGGGATGGGGGAAGCGTGACCGTGCAGGTCAGCAATACGGGATACGGCACGATGGATTGGACCGCGAGCCTGCCGGAAGACGTGGACTGGGCCTTTATCGAGAGCGGCGAATCCGGAACGGACTCCGGAGAAATCGTGGTTCGGTATGGTCTGAATGGCGGCGCGGACAGGGAACTTGAAGTCACGGTGACGGCGTCCGCCGCTTCGAATTCACCGCAGTCCCTCGCCCTGAGTCAGGATTGGTTCGGCGCCAGCGCTTGTACCTATCCGGCAGCCCGAAAGGCAGTATTCGATCTCATGGAGGAGGTCTATTACTTCAATGACGAGAGCGAGCAGGCAGCCAAGTACGGGGACCTTGTTCTGGAGGACCACAATACCCTCGACGCCATGCTGGACGAGCTCCGCTGGAAGCCGGAGACCCATGACAGGGGCTTCAGTTACTGGCTGACCAAAATTCGATCGGACATGATATTTGCCGGAGAGGCCTACGTATTCGGTTTTCGAATAATTTATATCGTCGATCAAAACACCGAACCGGTGCACCTTGAGATCCTTGATGTGTATCAGAATTCTCCTGCGGGGAAGGCCGGCTTCCAGCGTGGCGACAAGATTCTCTCGCTCAACGGCAAGGCGATCGACAGCTTGAGCTTCGATCAGATCGGCGCCGAGTTCGGCCCTAACGAGGAGGGGCGCGAAGTGACCTTCGAGCTGGAAAAAGTGAACGGTGACCGGTCAACCCTGGACGTAGCCAAAGACCTGGTTACCATCCCGACGGTACCGGAGGAACACGCTACCGTATTCGATACCGGCGCGGGCAAAGCCGGGTACGTTCATTTCAGGACGTTTTTCGGCGACGCCAACGAGCGGCTGCTTGAGGAGTTTGCCGAGTTCAACCGGCAGGGCGTTCGGCACCTGATCGTGGATTTGCGCTACAACGGTGGAGGCAGCGTTCCGATCGCTTACGGTCTGGCTACATTGATCGGGGGTCCAGAACTCTTTGAAGGCGGCCGCCGGACCGTCCTGTCAAGGCGAATTCACAACGACTTGCTGGAGGGTTTCGGCTGGAACGAGACCGCTTATTTCGGCTGCGGGGTCTATGGTTCGCAGGAACTGGTCGCCAAGTGCGAGAACGAATCGTCGCTGCGGGACCTGGAAAACGTCGTGTTCATCACGAGCCGAAGCTCCGCATCCGCCAGCGAACTTGTGGCCACGGCGATGCAGCCCCATGAAAACGTGACATTGATCGGAGAGCGAACCTACGGTAAGCCGGTGGGTCAATACGGATTCGACTTTTGCCTGGAGGATCCGGGCAACCGGCGGTCCGGCCTGGGAATCATGTGGCCTGTTTCGTTCGCAACCGTCAACGCCGACGGGTTTGAGGACTACTACGACGGTCTGGCCGTAGAGTGCGAGGTTCCCGATGACCGGGCCAGTCAGCTCGGAACGGCGGAAGAGGGGCGTATAGCCGCGGCCTTGCGCTTCATCGAAACGGGAAGCTGCGATGCGCCGGCGTCCGCCCGGGCGGCCAAGGCACAGGAAGCCAGCCAGGTAATACCGCCGCAGGACCCGATCCAGCAGCACATCGGCTACTGATAACGCCGTGGGGCGGAGGGCGGGACGCCGCGAGGGCGATGCCCTCGCTCCCAGGTGAGGTCGACGGCGCCGAGGGGGACGTGCCCCCACTCCCTCTTTTACGCGGCGCGGGCCTGCAATTGGGCGGCGGTCTGTTCGCCGATCATGCGGCCGAAGGTCATGGCCGGCATCAGCGACATGCCGCCGACGAAGGCGGCGCCCGAAAGGCGCGTGAAGCCGAGTATTTCACCGGCCGCGTAGAGGCCGCCGATCGGCTTGTCGGATTCGTCCACGACCTGCAGGTCGCCGTTGACATTGACGCCGCCGGGGCTGATCACGGTCACGCCCAACGCTTCAATGCCGTAAAACGGCGCTCGGTCGATGCGGCGCGGCAGGAACAGGCGATTGTAGTCGGGGTCCTCGTGATTATCGACGGCTTCGTTGTAGCGCGCGACCGTTTCCGCGAGGTTTTCCGGCGGGATATCGAACCGGCCGGCCAGTTCCTCGATGGAGTCGGCCTTCTGGAACGCGGGGTGGGTGTTGAACTCGGGGCGCAGGTCGCGGCCCTGTTTGTCCAGAACGGTCATGCTCGGTGCGTTCTGGCGTATGCCTTCGTCGAACACGATGACCATGCGCATGCCGGGCTGCTTCAACAGCGAGGTCTCGCTGTAGTGAATGCTCGGGTGGTCTTCGCGCAGAAACCGCTTGCCCTGGCCGTCCACGTATATTTCCCATGGCGCGCGGTAGGCCGGCGCCAGCTGGAAGAACCAGGCGCTCAAGGGGTCGTTCGGATCCTGCAGGAAGCCCGCGAAGGTGGCCAGAAACTGGTCGGTGTGATCGATCCTGGCGCCGATGTCGCGCGCCGCAATAATCCCTTCTCCCCGCGAAAACGGGTTGCAGTGGGAATGCAGGGGGTAGGGCGTGACTTCGTTCCACAGCTCGGGATTGGCGGCGTACCCGCCGGTGGTCAGCGCCACGTTCGGCGCCCGGAATTCGAGTTCCTGACCGTTGCATTGGGCCTTGATTCCGACCACGGCCCCGGAAGCGGAAGTGAGCAGGCCGGTCATGCGGGTCTGCAGCCGCAAGTCGATCGCCCCCGACGCCACCAGTTCCCGGTGCACCGGCTCGATCACCTTGAGAATCGAAATGGCCTGCTCGTGGCCCCAGACGTAACGGCGCGTCGTATAGGGCTCGTGCACCATTCCCGCGACGGGCGTTTCCGGCGCCAGCTCGAGTCCCAGGTCCATGAGCCAGTGCAGGGTCTCCGCGGCGCCGCCTGTGGCCAGCCGCCCGAGGACCGGGTCTATGCCGCCATAGGCGATGCGCTGGGCGTCCTGGTAGTGCTCCTCGGCGCTGTCCTCGATGCCCAAAGCAGCCTGCTGGCGCGTGCCCGCGGCGCTGATCTGGCCGGAAGACCAGTAGAGCGTCCCGCCGACACGCGTGTCGGCGTCGATCTGTAGAACGCGGGCGCCGCCCTGGGCCGCGAAGATCGCCGCCGGCAAACCGGCGGAACCGGCGCCGACTACGATGATGTCGTATTCCCGACTCATGATTTCTTGCCGGCCATCTTCAGCAGAGGCTCAATGAGGTCTATCGGCAACGGGAACACGATGGTGGAAGTGCCCTCATTCGCCACCTCGGTAAGCGTTTGCAGGTAACGCAACTGCAAGGCTTGTCCCTGTTCGGCCAGTTTGGACGCGGCTTCCGACAATTGTCCGGCAGCCTGACTCTCGCCTTCGGCGTGAATGACCTTGGCGCGCCGGGCCCGCTCGGCCTCGGCCTGGGCGGCGATCGCCCGGATCATGCTCTCGTCCAGGTCGACGTGCTTGATCTCCACATTCGAGACCTTGATGCCCCAGGCGTCGGTGTGCTGATCGAGGATCACCTGGATGTCCTGGTTGAGCTTGTCGCGTTCGGACAGCATTTCGTCCAGTTCATGCTGGCCCAGCACGGAGCGCAGGGTTGTCTGCGCAAGCTGGCTGGTGGCCTCGAAAACGTTCGCCACCTGGATGATGGCCCGCTCGGGGTCCACGATACGGAAATACACCACCGCATTGACTTTCACCGATACGTTGTCGCGTGAGATCACGTCCTGGGTGGGCACGTCCATCACGATGACGCGGAGGTCCACGCGAACCATCCGTTGGACCAGCGGGATCACGATGATCAGTCCCGGCCCCTTGACCTTCCAGAACCGGCCGAGCAGGAAAATCACCCCGCGCTCGTACTCCGAGAGGATTCGCACCGAGGCGACTATGAGTACGAGAACGATGATTCCCGCAATAAGATAAGTCAACATTATTAACTCCTTATCCCGTTTTCTTCAACAAAGAGAATAAGTTTGGACGCGCCTCGCGCGCAGGCGGCGAATCGCCGATTTCCAGCCGCAGCCGGTCCACCGACTGCACGTAAAGTTCCTGGCCTTTCCTGACCGGTGACTCGCTGGTGGCATGCCAGCGCTCGCCCTGAACCAGCACCGGCCCGGCGCTTTCAAAATCCTCCAGGACCACGGCTCTCCGGCCCACCAGGCTTTCCGCCCCGCTGACCACAGGCCGGCGCCGGCTGCGGGCCAGCACCACGACCAGGCCGAACATGAGCAGCCCGGCTGCCAGCCCCACGCCCCCGATCACGCGCAGCGGCGCCTCGAATCCGGGAATGCCGGTGTCAAACAGAATGATCGATCCAACAACGAATGCCACGACTCCTCCAAATCCCATCACGCCGAAGCTGGGCGTAATGGATTCCGCAACGATAAGGCCCACCCCCAAAGCCATGAGCGCAAGCCCCGCGTAATTGACCGGCAATATGCTCAGCGCGTAGGCCGCCAGCAGCAGGCTGATGGCCCCGATGACTCCCGGTATCCATGTGCCGGGGTTATAACCTTCCAGCAGCAGTCCGTAAAGACCGACGATCAGCAGCAGGTAAGCCACGTTCGGGTTGGTCAGGATCGACAGGAAGCGGGTGCGCCAGTCGGGCTCCAGCCGCTCGACCTCCGCTCCGGCCGTTTGCAGGAGGACCATCTCGCCGTTCACGTCCACTTCCCGACCGTCCGCCTTCTCAAGCAGTTCCGTCAAATCGTTGGCGATGAAGTCGGCCACGTTCATTTCCACCGCTTCCTCGGACTCCAGCGTCACGCCCTCGCGCACCGCCTGCTCGGCCCAGTCGGCGTTGCGCCCGCGCAGGTTGGCGAGCGAGCGTATCCGCGCCACCGCGTCGTTGACGACCTTGCGCTTCATGGCTTCGGCGTCGATTTCCTCCGCGGTCCTGCCTGGAGGCTCTTCGGCGTCTTCGGAGGAATCGCCGTCTTCGCCGGCGGCATCTTCCCCCGCTTCTTCCTGCGATTCGCCCGTCTCATCGCCTTCGCCGTCGGCCGTTTCGTGTTCGTCGAGCAGAACCGCCCCGATGGACGCGGCCGCGCCGCCGGCCTGGCCCATGCTCACCGGTGTCGCGGCGCCCAGCGTAGTCGTGCGGTTCATGGCGGCGACATGGCTGGCGTAGAGGATGTAGGTGCCCGCGCTGGCCGCCTTCGCTCCGCTCGGCGTCACGTGCACCGCCACCGGCACGTCGGAAGCCAGGATTGCCTTGATCATGTCTTCCATCGCGACCATCAGGCCGCCGGGCGTGTCCAGTTCGAGAACCAGGATTCTGGCATTGCGCTCCTGCGCGGTCTCGAGGCTGGTGATGAAAAATTCGGCGGTCGCTACGCTGATGGCGTCGTCGATCGTAAGCACCAGCGCCAGGCCCGAAGACTCCTCTTCGACAAGCTCGTCCGGCGCGTCCTGCGCCGGGCCCGCGCGCGACAAAAATACGCCCGCAAGGACCAGCAAGGCGGACGAAAACAGGAACCTGCGCGCTTTGGAACGTGCTTGCATAAAGGGCGTAGCATCATAGCACGCAAGGGTGTTCGCCGTTAGAATTCGGGGTTCGCCCAGCAAAACCGCACGGGAGACCAAAAATGGCTTTTGCGCTGACCGACAAACAGGCGACGGACGAGTGGAGTCCGGACGGCTGGCTCGGCCGGGAAACCCAGCAGCAGCCGGAATACCGCAACACCGAGGCGCTGGACGCGGCGCTGAAGGAGCTGTCCGCGCTGCCGCCCATCGTGACCAGCTGGGAGGTCGAGTCGCTGCGCGAGGCCATCGCGGAGGCACAGCGGGGCGAGAGCTTCGTGCTGCAGGGCGGCGACTGCGCCGAAACCTTCGAGGAATGCACTTCCGACATCATCGTGAGCCGGCTCAAGGTTCTGCTGCAGATGAGCCTGGTGCTGAGCTACGGGCTGCGCAAGCCGATCGTGCGGATCGGGCGCATGGCGGGGCAGTACGCCAAGCCGCGTTCGGCGGCGGTGGAATCGCGCCAGCAGGTGTCGCTGCCGAGTTTCCGCGGCGACCTGGTCAACCGGGAATCGTTCACGACCGGCGACCGGGAGCCGGACCCCAGGCTGCTGCTGCGCGGCTACGAGCGCGCCGCATTGACGCTGAATTTCATCCGCTCGCTGGTGGACGGCGGGTTCGCCGATCTGCATCACCCGGAGAACTGGGACCTGGACTGGGTCAATCATTCTCCCCAGTCCAAGGCTTACGAAGTAATCGTGGACCGGATTACCCGCTCTCTGGATTTCATCGAGCACTCCACCGGACGCGACCTGAGCCGCCTGCGCCGCACTGATTTCTATACCTCGCATGAGGGGCTGCTGCTGCACTACGAGCAGTCCCAGACTCGATTCCTGGATCACCGTGGACTGTGGTACGACCTGACCGCCCATTTCCCCTGGATCGGCATGCGTACGGCGCAACCCGACGGCGGGCACGTGGAGTTCTTCCGCGGGGTGGCCAATCCCATGGGGATCAAGATCGGCCCGGGGATGACGCCGGAGTGGCTGCTGGAACTGCTCCGAATCCTGAATCCGGACAACCAGCCGGGACGCATAACGCTGATCCACCGCATGGGCGCGGGCAAGGTCGGCGAGGTTCTGCCGCCCCTGATCGATGCGGTGCAGCGCGCCGGCGCACGGGTCCTGTGGATGTGCGACCCCATGCACGGCAATACTGAAACAGCGTCCAACGGCCGCAAGACGCGCCGGCTCGAGAACATCGAAGCGGAATTGCGGCAGGCGTTCGAACTGCATTCGAGCGCCGGCACCGTCCTCGGCGGCGTGCACCTGGAACTGACCGGCGAGAACGTCACCGAATGCGTGGGCGGAGCGCGGGGGCTGAACGAGGGCGATCTCGACAGGAGCTACCGCACTCAGGTCGATCCGCGCCTGAATTACGAGCAGGCGATGGAACTGGCCATGCTGATCACGCAACAGGCGGCTGCCTAGTTGCCGGACAGCACACTAATATCGGTGCCGATGGGCGCCGATAGGACAGAAGACTTCAATCCGGGGAAATTCCTCGAGAGCCTGACCCGAAGCTGCGGCGTCTACCGGATGCTGGACGGCAAGAATGCCGTTCTATACGTGGGCAAGGCCAAGAACCTCAGGCGCCGTGTCGCGTCGTACTTCGGATCGCGCAGCCATCAGCCGCGCATTCAGAAACTGATGAACCGCACCCGGCGGGTGGAAGTGACCGTCACGGAGACGGAGCAGGAAGCGTTGCTGCTGGAATGCAACCTGATCAAGCGTCACAAGCCGCGGTTCAACATCTATCTGCGCGACGACAAGAGTTATCCGTACATCTACGCGACCACCCGCGACCCGTTTCCGCGCTTTGCATTTCATCGCGGCGCGCGGCGCGGCAAGGGCCGTTACCTGGGCCCTTATTCCAACGCCGCGGCGGTGCGCAGCGCGCTGGGCCAGGCGCAGAAGCTGTTCCGGATTCGGCTGTGCGAGGACTCCTATTTCCGCTACCGCGAGCGGCCCTGCCTGCAGTATCAGCTGGACCGTTGCACGGCGCCCTGCGTGGGTCTGGTGAGCGAAGAGGAATATGCCGCCGACGCAAGCCAGGCGCTCTTGTTCCTGGAAGGCAAGAACGAAGCGGTGCTGGAGGACCTGCTGGGGCGCATGGAGCGTGCGGCGGAGGAACTGGATTACGAACGCGCGGCGCTGCTGCGCGACCGGGTGGCCGCGCTTCAGCGGATACAGGCCAGCCAGTCGGTGGCGGGCGGCGCGGCGCGCAACCTGGACGTGGTCGCAGTGGCCGAAAGCGGCGGCGTCTTCTGCGTGGCCGTGTTGTGGATCCGGCGCGGCACGCTGACCGGCAGCCGGCTCTTCTTTCCGCGGGTCGTGCCCGGCGTCGAATCCGGCGAAGTTCTGGGCGCCTTCATTTCGCAGCATTACTTCGAGCGCGGCGCGCCGCGGGAAGTCATCTCCGGCGGACCGGTCAGCCGGCGGGACCTGCTGGAGAGCGCGCTGGGTATGCAGAGCGGCCACCGGGTGGCGGTGCGCTGGAACGTGCGCGGATGGCGCCGGCGCTGGGTCGAACTGGCGCGCAGGAACGCGGACGCCGGGGCGCTGCAGCAGGCTGCGGGCGCGCGGGGACTCGCTTCCCAGTTGAAGGCACTGGCCAGGGAACTCCGCCTGATGCGCCCGCCGGAGCGAATCGAGTGCTTCGACATCAGCCACACCGGCGGCGAGTCGCCGGTTGCGTCCTGCGTGGTCTTCTCGCCCGAGGGCGCCAGCCGTTCCGAGTACCGGCGGTTCAATATCCGCGGCGCCGATAGCGGCGACGACTACGGCGCCATTGCCGAGGCCGTGCGCCGGCGCTACGGCCGGCTGGTACGGGAAGAATCGCCGCTGCCGGAGCTGCTGCTGATCGATGGCGGTCGCGGACAACTGAACGCGGCGCGCGCCGAACTGGAAGCGTTGGGGCTGTCGAGCATGCCGGTGGCGGCCGTGGCCAAGGGTTTCGGGCGCCGCGAGGGCCGCGAGCGTATCTACATGCCGGATCTCGCCCGGCCATTGATTCCCGGGTCGGGCTCCGCGGCGCTGAAACTGATTGCGCGAATACGCGACGAAGCCCACCGCTTTGCGCTGGAAGGCCACCGCCGGCGCCGCCACGGCGCGCGCAAGTCGTCGGTTCTGGAGGAAGTGCCGGGGCTGGGGCCGAAGCGCCGGCGCCAGCTTCTGCGGCATTTCGGCGGATTGCGCGGCGTCGAGGCCGCTCCCGTGGAGGATTTGCGCAAGCTGCCCGGAATCGGCCCGGAACTTGCGCAAAGAATCTACGGCGCGCTGCACTGATCCATGAGCCGGTGCGGGGGCGAATTGGCTATAGTGGCGGCATGAACCTCGCGATCATCCTGACGTGGTTCCGGGTCGCCGCCATGCCCAGCATCGTGGCCCTTTACTACCTGCCGTATCCCTGGGCGCACCCGGTTGCCGGCCTGGTGTTCGGCGCGGCCGCGCTCACCGATTGGGCGGACGGCTGGGTGGCGAGGCGCTTCGACCAGGGATCGCGTTTCGGGGCTTTCCTGGATCCCGTGGCGGACAAGCTGCTGGTCATCGCGGCGCTGCTGCTGCTGGTTCAGGCCAACCCCGGGATGGTGCTGGCGCTGGTGGCGATCGTGATCATCGGCCGGGAGGTGGCCGTCTCGGCGCTGCGGGAATGGATGGCGGCGCTCGGTCAGCGGGGCCGGGTGAACGTAATCCGCCTGGCCAAGTACAAGTCCATCGGGCAGATGGTGGCGCTGGCCTGCATGCTGTACGAAAAACCGCTGTGGTTACTGCCGATGTACGAATTCGGATATGTACTGCTGCTCCTTTCGGCGGCGCTGACCCTGCTCACGGGCGCCCTGTACATGTTCCGGGCCAGGACGGCCATGCGCAGCACCTCCGCCTCATGAATGCGCGAGCCAGGCTCGTTGCCGGCGTCGTGCCGATCCTGCTGGCCGCCGGGGCCTGCGCGCCCGCGCCCGAGGGTCCTCAATCCGGCATTGCGATCAGTAACGTTACCGTGATCGATGCCGTGTCCGGTGAGCGGCCGGAACAAACGGTGCTCATCGACGGCGACCGGATCGTGCTGGTCGGTCCTGCCGATTCCACATATTTCAGCGGCGCCTACGAAGTGATTGACGGCACGGGCAAGTTCCTGATTCCGGGTTTGTGGGACATGCACGTTCACCTGACCTTCGACGAGCGGTTCACGGCCACGATGCCGGAGATGTTCATCCGTTACGGAATCACCAGCGTGCGCGATACCGGCGGGTTGATGGAGAGGATGGCGCCCGTGGTGGAGCGCATGCGCGCGGAAGGCGCGGTTGCGCCGCGGGTGTTCTTCAGCGGACCGTTGCTTGACGGCACTACGGTGGTTTACGACGGGATCGACGCGCCGGAAATTGGCGTCCCCAACCCGGAGGCCGGGACCGCCCGTTCCAGGGTCGCGGAACTCAAGTCGCAGGGCGTGGACTTCATCAAGATCTACGAGATGGTCAGCCCAGAAGTGTTTGCGGCGTTGGTCGAGGCGGCGGGGACGCACGGCCTGCCGATTGCCGCCCACGTGCCCCTTTCCATGCGCGCCTCCACGGCCGGCCCGCATGTGAACTCGATGGAGCACCTGCGGAATGTCGAGCTGGACTGCGCCGCAAACTCCGACGGGCTGCTCGAAACGCGCCGGCAGCAACTGTCGGCAGGTGAAGAAAGCTCCGGCATGAAGCTGCGCACGTTCCTGCACAGCCTGCAGCGCAGGGCAGCGATCGCCGCTTTCGATGAAGCGCAATGCGCCGAAGTTCTGGGAACGCTGCGAAACACCATTCAGGTTCCGACGGCGCGCCTGAACGCGCTTTCCATGTTTCCCGTATTCGACCGGGACGACTGGCCGGTGGCGCTCGCCGGAATACCGCAGGCGGTGCAGGACGAATGGAGCGGTCCTTCGCCCTCGCCGTGGGTCAGCCGGGACCCGGCGCAGCGCGATCTCACCGTCGCGCAGTACACGCTGGACATGATCGCCCGCATGCACGAAGCCGGCGTGCCGGTCGGCGCGGGCACGGACACGCCGATAGCGCTCGCCATTCCCGGGTACAGCCTGCACAACGAACTGGAGGTGCTGGTGGCCGCCGGGCTGACGCCACTCGACGCCCTGGGCGCCGCCACGGTTCAGCCGGCGAAGTTCTTCTCGCTTGAGGATGAAATGGGTGCGATTGCCCCGGGAATGCGCGCCGACCTCGTGTTGCTGGACGCCAACCCGGTAACCGACATTCGCAATACCAGGACGATCGACCGCGTCATCGCGCGCGGCCGGCTCATGCCCGTTCACTAGCGCAACCGCACCCATCCGGAGGAGGAAATATGAGAGCAAGCTGGTTAGCCTGCGGAATGCTTGTTGCCGCAGGAGCTTCGGCTGAAACCCTTGAGTGGGACACCTCGACGTACTCGCAGGAAGTCACGCCCTGCGATATCGAGGCTTCGCACGGCGACGATCCGTATTCGGTGGCGCCGGGCGTGTCGCAGCAGGACATGGACTTCGCCGGGGCCATGGCGGCCTGCGAGGCGGCGGTGGAGGACGATCCCGGCAATCCGCGGCTGAGGTATCAGCTGGCGCGGGTGTACGGGTACAGCGGGCAGGGCGAGAAGGCCTACCCGCATCGCGAAGCGGCCATTGCAGCGGACTATCCGCAGGCGCTGTTCGTTAACGGCTACCTGCATTTTCTGGGAATCAACAAGGCCAGGAAAGACGTATGCCGGGCGGGCAGCCTGTTTCGGCGTTCCGCGCAATACGGCCGGCTTGCGGGACAGGTCGGATTCACGCGCTACGCTCTGGATGGCGCTTTCGCGGGCTGCGACGTGACCATCGACCCGGAGGAACTCATGGTGTTTCTCGAGGCGGCGGAGGAATCGAACAGCGGCTTCTACGAAAGCATGCTCATCGCGATGCTCAAGAAAGAGGTCGCGGCACTTGAGGGAGAGAAGAAATGAAGAAACTGATTGCCGTTTGCGGACTGCTGGCGTTCGGCGGGATTTCCGCCGAAACGCTTGAATGGGATGCATCGCCGTATTCGCAGAACGTTACGCCGTGCGACCTGGCGACCGCGCACCCATTGGATCCGAACAAGGTGGCGCCCGGCGTGTCGCAGGCGGAAATGGACTTTCCCAGCGCGATCGCGGCCTGCGAGGCGGCGGTAGCCGAGGACCCGGACAACCCCAGGCTGCGATATCAGCTTGCCCGCGTCTACACATACAGCGGGCAGACCGGAAAGGGATGGCCGCACATGGAGGTCGCCGTGGCCGCGGAATATCCGCAGGCGCTGTTCGTGAGCGGCTACATGCAATATCTTGGCTACCCCGATACCGGAGGGGACGCCTGCAGGGCCGGACGCCTGATTCGGCGCTCGGCGGAGTATGGGCGGCTTGCCGCGCAGGTCGGGTTTGCCCACTATGCGCTGGACGGCGGTTTCGACGGGTGCGAAGGCCTGGTTGATCCGGCGGAAATGCTGGAGTTTCTGGCCGCCGCCGCCGAGGCCACGGACGACTTCTATCGGACCATGCTGATCGGGATGCTGCGGAAGGAAATCGAGGCCCGGGAGTGAGGGACATGCCGCGAAGGACATGCCTTCGCTCCCAGGGGAGCGTCTATTGAATCGGGAGCGGCGTTACTGCTAGACTCAGCGCCGCTTCGAGCGGGAATAGCTCAGTGGTAGAGCACAACCTTGCCAAGGTTGGGGTCGCGGGTTCAAGTCCCGTTTCCCGCTCCATTTTTCCGGCAGGATTCAGCGCGGCAAGGCGCGGCCTGCGGAACAGCCGGGCCAGGTGGCAGAGTGGCGATGCAGCGGACTGCAAATCCGTGGACGCCGGTTCAATTCCGGCCCTGGCCTCCAGACGGCGTTCGGATTCACGAAGGAACTGCAAATGAAGCTCATACGACGATCTCCGGTGCTTGCCATGGCGCTTGTTGCGGCATTCTCCGGATCAGCCGCTCTCGCAGACGGCCATGACGGAGATTCCACTGATGCGCGCCTGCGGGCCGCCATCACCGGCGAGCATCGATCGGCGGAGAAAAGAGCCAGGGACGCCTATCGCAACCCCTACGAAACGCTGACTTTCCTTGGCCTCGCCGAAGACATGACCGTGCTGGAAATCAACGCGACCGGCGGTTGGTATACGGAGATCATCGCGCCTGTTGTCGCCGGCACGGGCAAGTACTTCGCAACGATGTGGGGCCCTGATACCAGCGAGTGGGCGAAGGGCGCTTACAACGAACTCGAGGAATTGATCGACGCCGACAGGGCTCTGTACGGCGACGCCGAGGTCGTTGCCATCAGCGGGGACAATTTCAGGCCCATCGAGCCGGGTTCGGCCGACCTGGTGCTGACCTTCAGGAACATCCATAACTGGATGACCAGCGGCAGCATCCACGACATGCTGGAAATGATGTACGTATCGGCGAAGCCCGGCGGCCACCTGGGGATCGTGGAACACCGCGGGAATCCATTGATCCGGCAGGATCCCAAGGCCGAGTCCGGTTACGTCAACGAGGGCTATACCATCAGGCTTGCCGAAGAGGCCGGATGGCAACTGGTCGCGACCAGCGACATCAACAACAATCCGATGGACGACAAGGACTACGAAAAGCGCGTCTGGCGCCTGCCGCCCACGCTTCGCTACCTGGCGCTTGAAGGCTGGCCCGAAGTGGACGAGGCGCAGCGGATCAGGAGTCTGGCGATCGGCGAAAGCGACCGCTTCACGCTTCTTTTCGTGAAGCCGACCGGTTAATTTCCGCTGTTTCTAGTAGTTGATTGACGGATTGTCGCCGGGGAAGATCACTCCGGCCACCAGCATCCCGTCCTCACTGGTGCATTCCAGCGAGTGGCGCTGCTTTGGCGGCAGAAAAATGACGTCGCCTGTCGCGACCGGTGTCTTGACGTTGTCCGTCCAAAGGCAGCCTTCGCCTGAAACCATGATCAGCGTTTCCTCGTAAAGGTGCCGGTGGGCAACGGCCTTTGACCATGGAATCTCGCCGATGAACTGGGCGCCGTTCTCGAATCCCTGGCGCTTGTCGATCAGCACCTGGAAGAAGCGGTCGGCCATGGGGGTCGCGTTGGCCCTGTCCATGGCGATGGTGCGGTCCGGGTAGTCCGTGTCGAAGCGGTCCGGCAGTTTCTGAAGCCACCGGGGGCCCTCGAATTGCGGGAAGGTGCTGGCATACACCTTGAGCGGCCGGTCGGGCGGAGCGCTCAGCGCGAATGCCTCTCCGGGGCGCACGAATGCGCCGGTGCGGGGCGTCAGCGCAAAATCCCGGTTGCCGATGGAGAGAACACCCGACTCGTCCTTCACGAAAAGGAGCACCTGGCAGCCCGGAAATTCCATGGCCTGCGTATAGCCGGGTCCGAGCGAAAGGTGAAATTGAGATTGATGGCGAGCGCCGTCCTCCGCGCCGATCAGTTTGCGGACTTCGATGACGCCGGCGCCCTCATCGGGCAATTGTTCGACCCGCGCGACCTGGCAGCCGCCATCAAGAACCACGCGGCCGGGTCCGGCCCGGGTGGCCTCGGGTATCGCGCGGTTCTCCGGACTTAGGGGGTCTTCGGTCTCGTACTCTTCCAGCAGGTTGTTATGGCTGCCGTCGCAGAACGGGGCTTCCCCCGTGTGCTTGCAGCCGCAGAACAGCACCTCTTCGCCTTCCTTGAGCGCCTTGTAGGGAATTGGCGCGAAGCCGGTCCCCTTGTGCGAGCCGTCGCAATACGGCTGGTTTTTCGACCGCCCGCAGGCGCACCAGAAATATCGCTTGTCTTTCTTCAGCTCGGCGTAATACGGCTTGTACTTCGCGATTACGGGCTTTTGGGTTGTGCTGCTCATTGCTGTGTTTCCGGGTGTGCCGGCCGATTGCGGCGGACCCGATAATTCTAGCGCCCGTTTTTTGCACTCCGCGATTGCTTGCGGGTATTCTCCGGGCGCATGAGGAGCACCATCAAACCCGCCGGAGCATTCGCCAGCCTCGCACTTCTCCTGGCCGTGGTGTTTCCAGTCGCGGCCGCGCAGGAATCGTCCGCCGCGCAGCGTCCGAACGTCATCCTGATCGTTGCGGACAACCAGGCCGCGCGCCTGCTGGGCGCCTACGGCAACAGCGAGATCGCAACGCCCAATATCGACGCGCTGGCCCGTTCGGGGGTGCTGTTCCGCCACGCTTTCGCTGCCAGCGGCGTTTGTTCGCCAACGCGCGCCGCCCTGCTGACCGGCCTGATGCCCTCGCAGACGGGCATACACGTGGCCTTGCCTCCGCAGCCGGAGCTGGAAGGCTGGTCGGCGATCGAGGAGTTCCGCAACCTGCCGCAGACGCTGGCGGACGCCGGCTACTTCACCGGGCTGGTGGGCAAGTACCACCTGGGACGGCACGAGCGCCCGCAACTGGGGTTCTCGTGGTGGGTGACTTTCCCGTCCGGCCACACCACGACCTTCTACGACCAGGAAGTCATCGACAACGGCCGGCATTACCGCGTGGAGAAGCACCTTACGGATTTCTGGACGGACAAGGCGATCGAGTTCATCGGGCAGCGGCCGGGCGCCGGGGAGCCCTTCTTCCTGTACCTGTCGTACAACGGGCCCTACATGCTGCCCCCTACGGTGCTGTTCCCGCCCCGCAACCGGCACGCGGAGCGCTATCGTCAGAACCCGCCGTCGATGCCGCACGAGCCCATTCATCCCTACCTGGAAGCCTGGGCACGGGGCAAGAGCCCGACTGGCGAAATGGTCCGCGAAGGCACCACCGCCTGGCGGGCGATCAACGCGATCAACAACCCGGTTGCGATGATCAATACGGCTGCCGAAACGACGATGGTGGACGACGGGGTAGGGCGGCTTATGGAAGCGCTAGAGGAACAGGGGCTGCGCGACGACACGCTGGTCATCTACACCTCCGACCAGGGCTCGCGGTTCGGACACGGAGGCCTCTGGGGCAATACCTCCTGGAGCTTTCCGTTCACCGTGCATGAGGTCAACATGGAGGTGCCGCTGATGTTCTCGCAGCCCGGACGGGTGCCCGAGGGGGCGGTGCGCGAGGAATTCATCAACCAGGTGGACGTGCTCCCGACGCTGCTCGAGTACCTGGGGCTCGAGGAGCTGGAGATCCGCAACTCCGGAGGGCGCAGCTTTGCCTCGATGCTGCGGGGCGCGGAACCGGAATGGGACAGCACGGCGTTTTTCGAGTTCGTTACGGTTCGCGTCGTGCGCTCCGGGCGCTGGAAGTACATGAAGAGGTTCGATACCGGCGAGCCGCACACGCTGTTTGACCTGATCGACGATCCCGGAGAAAAGCGCAATCTCATCGACGATCCGGCGCACGCGGACGTGGTGGCGGAACTGGACGGACGGCTTACCGACTTCTTTGCGCAATATTCGGCGCCGGAATACGACCTGTGGCGCGGGGGCTCGGCCAAGGCGATCCTGCTCGACACGCACTATGGACAGAACCACATATTCCGCGACCGCTTCCCCGGCTGGCGCGAACCTTTCGTCGAGCGGCCGGCCTCGGTGTACCGGGACCGCTGATGCGACAATCTCGCCTATGAAATGGCCCGCAGACCGGATCGTGCAGAGCTCCGAGAAGAGCTTCGGCATGTACGAAGAAGCCCTGCCGCTGATGGCGCGGGGCGTCGACGTCATCCACCTCGAAGTGGGCATGCCCAGTTTCGACACGCCGGCGCATATCAAGGAGGCCTGCAAGGCGGCGCTGGACTCCGGCATGGTGCATTACGGGGACTTCCTGGGAAATGAGCCGTTTCGCCGGGCGCTGGCGGAGAAGCTGGCCGCCCGGAACGGCATTGAGGCGGCCCTCAACGAAATCCTGGTGACCAGCGGCCTGACGCACGGGGCCTACGTCAGTTGCATGGCCGCCCTGGATCCAGGTGACGAGGTCATGCTGCTTTCTCCGTATTACCCGCAGCACATCAACAAAATCGAACTGGCGGGAGGCGTGGTGGTGACGGCGCCGCTCGACCGGTCGCGGGATTTTGCGCTCGACGGCGCGGCGATCCGCGAACGACTGACCCTCCGCACGCGCATGATCGTCCTGGTCAACCCGGCCAACCCCACGGGACGCGTCTATACCCGCGAAGAACTGCAGGAACTGGCGGACATCGCGATCGAAAACGACCTTCTGGTGATGTCCGACGAGGTCTATGAACAGATCGTCTTCGACGGCGCCCGGCATATCAGCATCGCTTCGCTGCCGGGCATGTGGGAGCGGACCATTACGCACTTCGCCTTTACCAAGGCGTACGCGATGGACGGTTGGCGAATGGGCTACGCGGCGGCGCCCAGGCGGTTCATCGACGCCATGCTGAAGATCTCGAAGAACGACATCGCTCACGTCAACGTGTTCATCCAGGAGGGCGGACGCGCGGCCGTGTCCGGTTCCCAGGAGGCGGTCGAGGAAATGGTGCGCGAAGACTGCCGCCGCCGCGACCTTGTGGTGGAACGCATGAATGCGATGCCGGGCGTGCGCTGTCCGGCGCCGGAAGGCAGCATCTACGCCTTTCCGGACATTACCGGAACCGGCTGGGACGACGCTGCCCTGGCGCGGGCGCTGCTCAAGGAGACCAGCGTCTGCGTGGAGGAGGGATCGTTCTACGGACAGGCTGGGGCTGGGCACCTTCGCGTGTGTTTCGGCGCCGAGCCCTATGATCGGATCGAAGAAGCGATGGATCGCATGCACGCCTTCTTGACCGCTCGCCGAAGATAAAACGGCACGGTCGGCGCGGCACGAGAATGCAGGTTCCAGCCAGCTGCAGGGTGGGCGCCCGCCTTTTACTTGGCGCCGTTCTTCTTTGGGTGCTGGAGGCTGGTGCGGCGCCCGCCGAAAACGTAGTTGAAACGCCGCAAGGCGCATTTGAAGGGACCGTCGAGAATGGCGTGCATGTTTATCGCGGCATTCCCTACGGCATGCCGCCGGCGGGAGATCGGCGCTGGCTGCCGCCGCAGGCCGCGGCGAAGCACAATGGCGTTCGCCAGGCGCTCGATTTCGGTCCGTCCTGTCCGCAGGTCCGGCCCGCCAGGTCAATGGACGAAGACTGCCTGACGCTCAATGTCTGGACGCCCGACGTTGACGACGACGCACGTCCCGTCATGGTCTGGATTCACGGAGGCGGCTTCGTTGCGGGCTCCAGCGATGTGCCGGGCGGATTGTTCGCGGCGCGGGGCGTCGTCTTCGTTTCGATCAATTACCGGCTGGGACCGCTGGGTTTCTTCGCGCATCCGGCGCTGGAGGGCCCGGTGGCAAACTTTGGCCTGCTGGACATGGTCATGGCGCTGGAATGGGTGCGGGACAACATTTCGGCGTTCGGAGGCGATCCCGGCAGGGTCACCGTCTTCGGCGTGTCCGCCGGCGGTATGGCGGTGAGCATGCTGCTGGCGAACGACGCGGCGCGAGGGCTGTTCCACGGCGCCATTGCGCAGAGCGGTTATGGAACCTGGGCCCTTCCGCGTACCGGAAACGCTCCCACGCCCGCCCCGCTGGGCATGGACCTGGATCCGGCGCAGAGAGCGGAATCGCTGGCCCGGGAGCTGATCGAACACGTTGCTCCCGATGCCGACACGGCCGAAGAGTTGCGGGCCCTGGACGCCATGGCGCTGATGAGAGCCGTGGAGGGATTTCACCTGCCGCTGGTCGATGGCGTCACGCTGCGTGAAGAACCCGGCATCCTGTTCCTGGCCGGCCAACAGCACGATGTGCCCGTCATGACCGGCGGAACCAGCTACGAAGGCATCATCATGCCGGTTTCGGGGATATCGACGGAAGCGTACAAACGCATCTGGGGCGCGGACTATCCGGCCGCGCGGGCGCTTTACCGGGAAGACTTCGACAAGTCTCCGGATATCGGCATAAAGCGCCTGTTCGGCGACAATCGCTATCTGTTTGCCGCGCGGACTCTGGCGCTGGGGACGGCGCGCAGGAACTCCCCGGCCTGGATCTACTACCTGGATGTGCCCGTCGCCGGGCCCCCGAACGACTCGCCGGGCGCGCCGCACGGTTACGACCGCAGGCTGCTCTTTTCCGGCGCGGATCTGCCCGATGCCAGGCAGCAGGCGCTGGCGGGCCGCCTGTTCGGCTATTGGCTCGACTTCGCGCGCAACGGCAATCCGAACGGGGGCAGCCGCCTGCAATGGCCGGAATACCGACAGGAAGACGACCGCTGGCTCGTGTTCGGCATTGAGGACAGCGTTCGCCGGGGCGTCTCCAGGGAGCGCCTCGATTTCATCGAAGCGCGGTACCGGCAGCGAGCGCAGCGCGCCGCTGACCGCCGTTCGCCATGAAGACGGAAACCTGGTCCTCGACGCGGGGCTTTATCCTGGCCTCGGTGGGGGCCGCGGTCGGTCTCGGCAACCTGTGGCGCTTCCCCTACATTGCCGGCAGCAATGGCGGCAGCGCTTTCGTCCTGGTGTATGTCGGCTGGGTGTTGCTGCTGGGCCTGCCGCTGGTGATCGGCGAACTCGCCCTGGGGCGGCGCGGCGGTCGCAATGCTGTGCACACGATGCGCGAAGTGGCCTCGCGCGAAGGGCGAAGCGGCGCCTGGGTGCTTATCGGCTGGTTGTCGATCCTCGTTCCCCTGGTGGGCATCACCTACTACAGCATCGTCGCCGGCTGGTCGCTGAACTACACGCTGCTGGCGGCGCAGGGCACGTTCCGGGGCATCAGCGCCGAGGGCTCACAGGCGCTTTTCGGAGAACTGCTGAGCGATCCCTGGCGTCTCATGTTCTGGCACGGGCTGTTCATCGCCATCGTCGTGGCGGTCATCGCCGGCGGGGTCCGAAAGGGGCTGGAACGGGCCAGCAAGTTGATGATGCCGGGCCTTTTCGCGCTGCTGCTGTTGCTGGTGGGCTGGGCCGCGGTCGCCGGCGACTTCGGCAACGGCATGGCGTTCCTGTTCAGCGCCGACTTCTCGGCCCTTACGCTGGACGGCGTGCTGATGGCGCTCGGGCAGGCGCTCTTTTCGCTGGCGATCGGCGTGGGCATGCTCATCACCTACGGGGCCTACGTGCCGCAACGCGTGTCGCTGCCGCGGGCCGGCGCGATCATTGCCGGCGCCGACTCGCTGGTGGCCCTGCTCGCGGGAATGGCGATCTTCCCCATCGTTTTCGCCGTGGGCCTGGAAGCCAACAGCGGTCCCGGGCTGATCTTCGAGACTCTGCCGGTCGCGTTCGCGGGCATGCCCGGCGGCGTGCTCCTGGGGACTCTGTTCTTCGTGATGCTGAGCCTGGCCGCGATCACGACCGGATTCGGCATGATCGAGCCGGCCGTGGCCTGGCTGTCGCGGGACACGTTCCTCTCGCGTCCGCTGGCAACGCTGCTGATGGGATGCCTGACCTGGCCGGTCGGCATGGTCTTCGTGCTCTCTTTCAACGTATGGGCCGACGTGAAGCCGCTGGGCGGCATTTTCAGCGAGATGGGCCTTTTCCAGCTCGTCGATTTCCTGGTCGCCAACCTGCTGCTCCCGGTCAACGCCCTGCTGCTGGCCGTGTTCCTGGGCTATTTTTGGTCGCTGGGTTCCGCACGCGTGGAAACGTCCTTGAGCGGTTCGCTTCTCACGATCTGGCGCGCCCTCCTGTGGCTGGCGCCCATCCTGATCCTGATCGTGCTCTGGGGGCTGCTGCGCGACGTTCTGCCAGCCGGCTGACGGGACTTTGCTAAACTTCGCCGCCTGTGCCCGGGTGGCGAAATGGGTATACGCAGGGGACTTGATATTGAGCGCCGGTCGGGAAACCGCCCGATGCACCAGGAGTCAAATTCGGGGAAACCTCAGCACGCAAGGTGGTGGCAATCCCGAGCTAAGCCCCGGTTTCACGGGGAAAGTGTAGAGACTTGACGGCTCCGGCCTACGTCGCGGAACGGCGATAGGGCAGAGGGAAAGTCCAGACCCCAAAGGGAGCGCGTTGCGACGCGCGTCCCGCGGCGAAAGCCGTAGCGGGTAAGAAAATCCCCCGGGGGAAACCCCGTGCCGGTTCGAGTCCGGCCCCGGGCATTTTTCGAGGAGAGAGAGCCATGAGGAGACTGACGCTGACCTTGTTCGCCGTCGCGCTGCTGGCGAATGCGGGGTTGGCGGACGAAGACGCAGACGCGCGTGCGAAGGCTATTCAGGATTGCATTGCCAAGGGCGGTTCGATAGCGGATTGCATGAACGTCAACGTCATGGAGGGCGAGATTCCTGAAAAGGAGAAGCCGTCTGATTTGTCTGCCAGGGAGGCGGATTGCGCGCGATACACCGAGCGGTTGGGTCGTGTTCTTGCGGATGATGAGAACAGGGCGGAGTTCATGGCTGAGGCTGTGGGATGGGAGCCGGGCGACAGGCCGCTTGATGTTCGCCGGTGGGTGGACGATGCTCGTTTGCGGCAACGCATCGAGTTCTACTGCGAGTCGCCGGAGCTTTCGCTTCTTGTGTCCATCGGCGGGGGCTACCGCTTGGTGGATGTGACGCTTTCTCCGCTTGCCAGTGAGAGGAACCGTGGCGAGCCTGTCGTTATCATCGAGGACGTGCCGGATGAATGACATTTCCGCATCAATCAGGGTTGAGGCAGTTTGAAACCCACCGAATTCATTCGCATGTCCTTGCGACAACTCGTGATGCGCAAGGGCTTGCCCTTTGACGCGCGAATCCCAAACGCCGGCACGATTGACGCACTGGCGGAACCTGCGGAGAAACTGAAACGATTCCCGTCCGCACGCGCGGTCTTCTCTGACCTTGAAGCGGCCAGCGACGCCGATCAAGAGGACCGATGAGAGAAATTGCCTACACGAAGAGATTTCGCCAAGACTACAAAAGATTCAAGAAACGAGGCTGGGACGTCCGAAGGCTTGAAGCCATCGTTGATTCCCTGGCGAGGGGCCAGCCACTACCACCCAAGGCCCGGCCTCACAAGTTGTCAGGCAACTTCAAAGAAGCCTGGGATCTTCATCTGGCTGGAGACTGGATACTGATTTACGAGATTAGCGAAGACCCTTTTGATTCTTCGCCGCACCGGAACACACGCGGACCTTTTTCAAAACTAATGGAGTTGCAGTAATGATGACCGTTCCCTCCAGGGTAGTGCAGTGAGCAAGAGCGCATGGATCAGCGCCGGGAAGGTGTCTGCGGCGACCGCCTCGGTCGCTCTTTTGCTGGGCGCGGTTTTTCAGGGACAGGCCCAACAGCGTAGCGATATGGCCGATGTCAGGGCCGAGCTTCGCAACGGCTTTGCGGAAGTCAACGGACGCTTCGGTGCTACCGGTCATGGGGGCGACCAGGGATCCATGATCTCGACGCCGAGATTCTCGAAGTCCCGGACGTTGCGCGTCGCTACGGTCATGCCGCGAGAGCGGGCGATCGCCGCGATCTGGCAGTCCGCCGGCGTAATAGGGCGCCCGGCCGAGCGGCGCGCGGCGGCAATTTCCGCATAATCACGCGCCGCATCGCTGTCGAACGGCAGCACCCGGCCATCGAAGGCCTCGCGCAGCATCCGTTCGATATTCGCAATCAGCGTTTCCCGGCGCCGGCCGGCGGTCAGAATCGCTGCGCCGTAGCGTAGCTCCGCTTCGCCGACCGCCGAGAAGAACAGATCTTCGAGCGGATGGCCGGCGGCCCACGCATTGACGGCAGGGTGGGGCGACTTGCGAATCAACTCGGACACGACGTTGGTGTCCAACAGCACAGACACGAGCGACGCTCAATCGAAGGATGGCGGCTCGCGCATCGGACCGCGCGGAGGCAGTTCCAGATCCACACCATTGTCCGGGCCAAAGTACGAGCGGGCGATACTCGCAAGGTTTTTGGAACTCGGCTTGCGCCCGACGGCCTCGCGCAGGATCAACCGCGCTTCCTCTTCCATGGAACGCCCGTTGCCCGCCGCCCGCACGCGCAACTGCGTCTTCACTCTGTCGTCGAGATTTCGGATCGTGATGCTTGCCATGGTCATGCGCTCCGACAGTCCGGCAATCCAAATTTACGTGATGATTGCAATGCAATCAAGTCGGGAAGTATAGTGGATACCAAGACAAACACGGCGGCGTGCGCCTTATTGAATGATTTGTCGAGTATTTCAACGCGACCTTGTGGCGCTGCTGTGATATTGTCAAACGTATTGTTTGTCCGCCGTAAGGGTAGTGCAGTGAGCAAGAGCGCATGGATCAGCGCTGGAAAGGTGTCCGCGGCGATTGCCGCGGTAGCCCTTCTGTTGGGCGCGGTTTTTCAGGGACAGGCACAGCAGCGCAGCGATATGGCCGATGTCAGGGCCGAACTTCGCAGCGGCTTTGCGGAAGTCAATGGCCGCTTTGCGGAGGTCAACGTCCGTCTCGAGAACATCAGCGGTGACCTTGTGAGTCTGCGCGAAAGGGCCGCAAGAATAGAGGGCCAACTTGCGCTACGCGCGGACGCAGGGGCTCAGGCGAACATGGCGCCCGAGACCGAAGAGGACGGCTGAGCGCCGGTTTCAGTCAGACGGGCAGGGTCGCGTGAACCAGCGTTCCACAGCGGCAAGCGTGAAACACAGGCGCCCCGGCGCGCGCGGGATTGCCGTCGCGAGCGGAGTTGCCGTCGCGCTCATCCTGTCCGAACCAGACGTCTGCTTTTGGCTGTCGGGGCTTCGATAGCATCGCATTGTGCATTGCACCAATTGGCTGCTCGGTCGTCTTAGTATTAAGGGGACTAGGGTCAGAGCGTGCGAAAGAACAACCAGAGCGAGCGAGTCGATGACCCGACCTCTACTCGGGCGGCATCAGGGCGCGGAACGAAAGATCCCAGGGAACGCGTAGTCTCGCTCTTTGAGGAGCACAATGCCGCCCTGGTGCGGTTCCTTGCTGCCCGGCTTCATTCCGACGAGGAAGCGCGGGAAATAGCTCAGGAGGCCTACGTCAGGCTCCTGGGGCTGAATGAGCCGGACGCGGTCAATCACTTCCGGGCCTATCTCTTTCGCGTGGCGGCCAATCTTGCCAATGACCGGCTGAAGCAGCGCAAGCGTCGCGCCTCACTGCGCAAGACCGCGTTTGTCGGCGCCGAGGAGTCCAGCCCCTCCCCGGAAAAGGCGGTGCTTGCAGCGCAGGAACTTGCGATAGTCCGGGAGGCGCTCGCGGAGTTGCCGCCCCGGTGCAGAACCGCCTTTCTCTTATACAAGGTCCATCAGCTCTCGATTGCGGAGACAGCAACGAGGATGGAGCTGTCGGTGCGCATGGTGCGGCTATACGTTGCGCGCGCGCTGGCCCACTGCGCGGAAAGGCTGGAATCCGCGGCACCGGATCCGAACCTAGCCCAGGTCTTCGATACCCACAAGGAACCATGAGCAACAGACGGGAACAAGCGGCCGCATGGCTGATGAAATTGCAGGAGCCGGATATTTCCGCTGGCGAACTGCTTCGATGGGAGGCGTGGATCAACCGAGACGCGCGCAACAGACAGGCGTTTGCCGAGGTGGAGCGGCTTTCGCGCCGAGTGGAGGATTACGCCGATGATCTGAAGGACATTCCGGTGCCGTCACATCCCGGGCGTGAGCGCGTTCGTCCTGCACCGGCAGCCGCGGATTCTTCCGGGAAGGCGGGGGCGGCGGCGGGCATCGCGGCGCTCGACTTATGGGGCCGTTGGGCAGCAATGCCTCCCTGGGTTCGCCGCTCCGCGACAGCGGCAGTCGCCGCCGCCGTGATGGCCGCTGGCGTATTGCTGGTCCGTTTCTACGTGCTGCCGCCGCAGGCGGATGAATCCATTCAGGCCCACCAGACCGAGGTCGCGGAACATCAAAGCATCACGCTGCCCGACGGGTCCGCCATTGCGATGGGGGCCAGGTCGTCGCTTTCCGTGAACTTTTCCGCTGAGCAGCGCGTCGTCATGCTGGAAACCGGCGAGGCCCTTTTCCGTGTAGTGGAAGATGCAGGCCGTCCCTTCATCGTCATGGCGGGCGCCGGGACCATTACGGCGCTGGGGACGGTATTCAACGTGCGCCGCGATGCCAATCGGGTCGTCGTGACCGTGACCGAGGGGAGTGTTGAGGTCAGGCGCACGGTTGACGGGGCCCATGCCGGTGCGCGAGACGCGCCGTCATACCGTCAACAGACGGCCGCGCGGATTGGGGTCGGCGCCCAGGCCGTGGTCGGCCCAACGGAACTGAGTGTGGTCGAACTGAACGATCCCACCGAGGCAACGCAGTGGCAGGCCGGGCTTCTGCGCTATCGGGCGGAACCCCTCCAGTACGTCATGGAGGGTGTGAGCCGCTATTCCGGCAAGGAAATCATGATTCTTGACGCCGAGATTGAAGAAATGCTCTTTACCGGATCGGTGTTTCAGGACCAGACCGGCGACTGGCTGCAGGCCCTTGAGGACGTATTTGATCTTGAGGTGCAGCTGGTGGACGAAAACAAAGTCGTTATCCGCAAACGGCCACGCGAAGCCGGGCAGTGATGCGGCAGACCTTAGTGAGGAGAACAACATGCGCCAAAGTGAATCCTGTTTAATTCGTGTCGCCTTGGCAGTATCGCTGGTTTTCGGCGCCGTTCCGCTCCTGCAGGCCGAACCCGCCGAGAGCAGGCAATTCGACATTGATCCGCAGCCTCTGGACGTTGCGCTCCTCGAATTCTCGGTACAGGCAAAACTGCAACTTGTCGTCGCGGCCCGGTCGCTTGAAGGGGTCGAGACTTCGGGCTTCACCGGCGAGGGAACGGCGGAAAAGGTTCTTGTGGCCTTGCTCGACGGCACCGGCCTGAAATTCAGCACCGTGGGCGAAGCAGTAACGATAAAGGGGCGCAGCGCCGACATTATGGAAGCTTCGATCGGTAGCAACAATCCTCGGCCCGAATCACCTCGGCTGGCGGGGGCGCAGACCGTCGAACCGGCACGGTTGGCGCAGGCTCAGCCGGTTACCGCCGAAACTGCAGAACCCGAGGTTGATCGTGATGCCCTGGCCCTGGAAGAAATCGTGGTCACGGGCACGCGCATCCGCGGAATAGAAACCCTGAGCCCTTCGGTTTCGTTCACTCGCGACGAGTTTTATGACTCCGGAATGAACAGCGTCGAGGACTTCCTCGAGGCGCTGCCGCAGAACCTTGGGGAAATATCCGCATCCGGAAGGTACGCCGCGGGTGTTTCGCGAATCGCGAACTCCAATGTTGACGGCACCACGGCGATCTCGCTCAGGGGGCTCGGCCCAGAATCCACTCTAAGCTTGCTAAACGGGCGCCGTTATCCCGCTGCAATCAACGGCAGGGTGTTCGACGTGGGCGCCATCCCCTTGTCCGTGATTGAACGTGTCGATGTCCTCACCGGCGGCGCCTCGGCGATTTACGGCTCCGACGCCGTAGCGGGCGTAGTGAATCTCGTTACACGCAAGTCCTATGACGGCCTGGAAGCGCAAGTCTATGGTGGTTTTGGTCGCGATGGCGGCGACCGGCGGCAGGCCAGCGTGGTTGGAGGCATGGAATTCGAAAACGCGGGTTTTGTCCTTGCCTACGATTATCAGAACAACTCCCGTCTGGACGCGACCGCCGCGGGTGTCGCAGGCGAAGGCGTACCGTTCCCGTTTGGCTCGTCGCTGCCCACTGCCGACGAGTGGGACCTCCTGCCGGAACGGGATCGCCAAACCGCTTTTGTTGCGGGTCATTACGATCTTGCCGACAACATCCGTTTGCAGGGCGACATCATCTTTACCGAAGAAGAGAGTTACTCCGAGTCCAATCGGACGGTGGGCCCCTTCACGCTTCTCAATGCAACTGAAACTCGGGGCGACTCGTTCCGGGGCACCGCCGGTCTGACGGTCGGCTTCAGAGGCGACTGGAACCTGCAGTTCACGGGCACTTACGGAGAGCGTGATTCGTGGTTCAAGGCAATCAGCGGCGGCTCATTCGGCGACCGGGAGACGGCCGGCGAAGAGTCCGTGCGAAGCACTCAATTGAGCCTGGATCTCGATGGCACGGCCCTTACGATGGGGACCACTGACGTTCTGTTTGCGCTCGGGATTGAACACCGGACTGAGGTGTTCAGGGAACTAAGGTTCGATGGCCGCGGGGTGACCACCGACATCGACCGCGACGTATCTTCGGGGTACGGCGAGCTACGCCTTCCATTCATAACTGACGGTGATCAGCCCGGACTGCGCCGTTTCGAGATCAATGCAGCAGTCCGTTACGACGATTACAGCGACATCGGCGATACGACGGAGCCGCAGGTAGGGGTGATTTACGCGCCGGGCGAACAAGTGACCCTGCGCGGCACCTGGGGCACGTCCTTTCGCGCGCCGTCGTTGTTCCTGTTCGATTTTGCGCCGGATTCCGCGCAAGCCATCCTGAGAATGGGCCCCGATCCGATGGCGCCCGGAGGATTTGCGCCGATTCTGGTTTTGGCGGGCGCTTCGTCCGACCTGACGCCGGAAGAAGCGGAAACGTTTACGCTCTCGCTCGATTATGAACCCGAATTCCTCGACAACACCACCCTTACCCTCTCTTATTTCGATATCGATTACGAGAACCGGATCGACGAACCCACGGGCATCAACGACGCCTTCGCTTCCCTGAACAACGAAGCAATCTATGCTCCCGTCATCACGCGGATGCCGACCCGCGAGCAGGTAAACGCGTTAGTCGACGTTGCCCTGGCAAATACGTCCCTGCCGGAAGCCTTTCGCTTCTTCAACCAGAGCGGTCTTCCCTACGCGCACGGAGTGGACGATCCGCTTGTCGCTTTGCCTGGGCTCGTGCTGTTCAACAATCAGCGGCAGAACATAGGACTCGAAAGAATCAGGGGGCTGGATCTATCCGTCAATTCACAGCGTTCCACCAGCTTCGGTGTACTTTCCGTCGGATTCAACGCTTCGTACTATTTCGAGTTTGATCGCGCGGTTACCGTGGTTTCTCCGTTCCGATCCGAACTCGATCGTGCGGGCCGGCCGGTAAACATGCAATTCCGTGCCCGGGCCGGACTCGACCGAGGCCTGTTGAGCGGCAATGTGTATGTTAACTACACGGACAACTATGTGGATGTCTTGATTAATCCGGAGCAGGCGATCAGATCCCACACTACCGTGGATCTGAGCCTTCGGCTCGATGGCGCCGAACTGGCTTCAATGCCGGTATTGGGTGGTTTTTCCGCGACCTTCAGCGTTACCAACCTGTTTGACCGAAGCCCACCCAAGGTGGCGGGTAATTCGACGGGTCTTCTTTATGATGCAACAAACGCGAACGCGATGGGCCGCTATGTCTCATTGCGTCTGGTGAATCGCTGGTAAAGGCTCTGCTTTCCGGCGGATCGCTGCCGGAAATCTCTCGCGCAGGTTGCTGATCTGCACATGGAGATCTGTGCTTCGCGAGCGGCGCCGGCCAATTGAGACTCCACACATGAAGAATATTACCCACGCGTTCGTCTGCGGTGCATTGCTCTCCGTCGGAGCGGCCACGGCGGCCGAGGTCTTTACGGTGGACCACATGCTCCGCAACGAGGACTTCGGCCATGCGGTGTTCGGCCCCACCGGCCGCCACGTGTATTTCGAGCATTTTCCCGCCTACGAAGACATGCAGGATTTCAGCCGCGTCTTCGTGCGCGGGCAGCAGCGTTCCAGGATCCTTGTTGCCGATCTGGAAGGAGACGCGGTCCCGAGGTCCGCTTTCCCGCAGGTACCGGGCGACGGTTACAGGATCGGAACCCTTTCGCCGGGCGGCAGCCGACTCCAGTACTTCCGTGTGGGCAGCAGCCATTTCGTGACGGGAATCCACGACTTTGTGAAGGGCGGCTCCGTGGCCCTCAAGGCCATACCGGAAGCAAGCGTTCTCTACGTGGGGCCTGTCTGGATATCGGACTCGACGCTGGGATTTGCCACGACCCGGGAGGGATCATTGCCCTTGGGTGTTTACCTGCACGCCGAATCGCGCGACGAGCTGTATGCCGAGTGGCAAAAGGCGAGAAGGGGAAGGATGGCGACGTCAAGCGAGATCGGGAGCGGCGAGTACCTGCTTACCGAATCCCGGAAAGTACAGGGAAAACTGGTGCTGGCTGATGCACAGACCGGAGCCACCACAACAATGGCGGACGGCAATTTCGAGTCCTGGGAACTTTCGCCTGATCGGCGCCGGTTCGCAGCGGTACGCACCCGGCCGTTGGCGCCTGACCCGACACTGCCTCTGGAGCACGCGGCCCTCGGCGGAGTGCACAGAGACCTGCTGGTGATCGAAACGGGAGAAGGAAGCGCCCCCGTTCTGCCTTGCCCCGACTGCGATATAGCGATGGGTACCGCAAAGTGGTCGCCGGATGGCCAGTCCCTGGTGTTTTTTGCACGCCTGCTCGGCGAGGCCTGGAGCACCGGGAGGCTTTGGCGCTTCGACGCGCACTCCGACGGGGCCGAGCCGGTAAAACTGGGGGGACTGAAGCTCGTCACCCGCGCCGGACCTCTGCAATTACTGTTGGCGCCGCAGACCGCTTGGTTCGGAGACAGCCTGGCCGTGTTCGCTTCGGACCCGGAAGGGGAGGCGAGGCCTGAGTGGTTCATTGTTTCCCCGGCCGGAGAGGCGCGAAAGCTGAGCGGCGAGTTCGGCGACTCTCCTATTCACCTCATAGCGGTGCTCGGTAACCGTCTCATCGCGCTCGCAGACGGCGATGTGTGGTCGATCGGTTCCGATGGCCGACGCACCCTGCTGACGGTGGATATCGATTTCCCGCTCAAGACCTGGCAGGCGCATGACGGCTTCGGGCCGCCATCTCCGTTTGCTGCAGGCTACGATCCGCAGCTTGTATTGCAGGGAGACAACGGCGAAATTGTATTTCTGGATGCGGCGGACGGAACCGTCCGCAGCGTGGTTGCGCCATCGGAGCGCGCAACGCCCATAGCCGCGTCTTTCACCGCTGGACGCGTGCTGTACCGAGACGTTGCGGGAAACGTTGGCGTATTGAGTGCATGCGCGCGTGGTGGCGAATGCCGCGAGCTGATGAGAATTAACCGGCATCTTGAGGGCGTTGCGGCCGGCACTCCCGTTCGCATCGATCACGAGGGTGCGGACGGGCGGCAGCTCTATTCCTGGATCCTCATGCCGCCCGGCTATCGCGAGGGCGCAAGTCTGCCCACGATCGTCGATGTCTATCCCGGTGGGGTATATCGCAACGAATGGCACCGGTTCGACCCTTGGGACATGCATGCGCTGAACTGGCACCTGCTGGCCGCACGGGGTTATGCGGTCCTCTTCCCCAGTCTCCCGGAGGCCTACCACGAGGTGCCGCGGGACCCGCTCAAGGGACTGGCGGACCGAATCCTTGAGGTGGTCGACCTCGCCATCGAGGCTGGCTATTCGAATGGGGACAGACTGGCGATCCAGGGACAGAGTTACGGCGGCTACGCGACGCTGGGCGCGATTGCCCAGACCGACCGTTTCAAGGCGGCGGTCGCGCTTGCCGGGCCCGCCAATCTGATCAGC
>VXSK01000001.1 GCA_009838035.1 Gammaproteobacteria bacterium | reverse complement strand
GTCCCCGCCCGCCCGGCAGATCTGCCCGCGGGTGAACGTCTTGCGGCTGAGACGCAGACCGCTTGAGAGGCGGTCGGTCCAGTCGGAATAGAACTGCAGCGACACCGCGTCCAGCTCGGTGGGCACGTCGTACCAGGCCGACTCGAACCGATCCCCCTGCCAGCGGGTGTCGCCCTCCTCGCTGCCCTGCCAGCTCAGGGACAGCCGGTGCGCCGCCGCCAGGTTCCAGTCCACCTTCGCCAGCGACCGCCTTGAACGGGTCGGCGTATCCGCCGCGGACCGCCCGAGTGGATCGTAGCCGTAGGTTTCCTGCACGATCCGGCCCAGCGCTTCGAACAGCCCGGGCCGAATGCCGCGAGCGGCATCGAACGCGGTGAAGTCCACCGGGGAGGCCGACTCGAACTCGTCGTGGGAGAGGAATACGAACAGGCGGTCCCTGACGAGCGGACCGCCCAGCGACACGCCGGTTTCGGTCTCGGTGAACGGCGCCGGAGCGAATTGGCCTCCGTCGTAGCGATTGCCGACCAGGCCGTCGTGGTGAAGGTAATGAAATACCGCACCTTCCCACTCGTTGCCGCCCGAACGGGTCGTGATCTGCACGAGTCCGCCGGTAAACCCGCCGGCGGCCACCGAGTAGTCCGAAGCCACCAGCGAAACCGACTCCACGGCGTCGAGGTTGATGGGCGAGCGTTCGGTCGCGTAGGTGTTGGTTCCCAGACCGAAATCGTCCTGCTGCAGGACCCCGTCGATGGCCAGGCCGTTGAACCGCGGATTGGCGCCGGCGACCGCCAGATGCCCGACGCCGTCGGACTGCGCCAAGGGATCCGTCAGCAGCGTTCGGATGGCGTCGCGGTGGATGGCGGGCTGCCTGGCGATGTCATCGGACGTGTAGGCGGAGCCCACGCCGTTGTTCAGCTCATGGACCGCGCGCACCGGCGCCGTGACCACGATTTCCTCCACAGCGGCCTGTTCGAGGCCGATGATCAGGGGGCTTTGCGTACCGGGTCGCAGAGTTACGCCCGCAACAAGCGCATCGCGAAAACCCGCGGCGCGCACGCGGATGTCGAACGGTCCGCCCACCCGCAGGCCGCTTTGGAAGAACGCGCCGTTCTGCAGCGTCAGCGCCTGCGCGGCGGTGCCCGAGGGCCGATGCACGATCGAGACCCGCGCATTCGCAACCGCGGCGCCCCCCGGGTCCCGCACGACGCCGCTCAGGCTCGCCGAAACGCCGCCGTGCGCATGCCCGGCCAGGACCGTGCAGAAAAGCAGGAGCAGCCACGGCCGTTGCGCGCACGCGCGGCTCCAGTAACCCGGTTTCATTGCAACCCCCGTCAACTGCCGTCCGGCGTCCAATGCCCGCGGCAGCGGCGATTGTACCCGCGCGCCGGACGTGCCGCGAGCGCCGGGTCCTCCATACAATAGCCGGGGAATCCTGCATGGTGGGGACAACATGAATCTGTTCAGAAAGCAAGGTTTTTCGCTGGTTTCCGGCGCGGTCTCTTGCCGGCTGCATCTGCCAAGGCCGCTGGCGGCGTCCATTACGGCAGTGGCGCTGACGCTTGCCGCCCCGGTCGTTGTCACGGCGGAAAGCGGACTGGCGCCCCTGGTCGAAGCGCGGCGCGACGAGGCCGTTGCGCTGGCAATGGACTTGTTCGAGTATGCCGAGCTTGGCTACCTCGAAACCCGCAGCGCCGAACGGCTCGCGGGCTACCTTGAGGGAAACGGCTTCAGGGTGGAGCGCAGCGTAGCCGCCATCCCCACCGCCTTCGTCGCCAGTCGGGGAAGCGGCGGGCCGGTCATCGGCATCCTGGCTGAATTTGATGCCCTGCCGGGGCTGTCGCAGGCGCCGGTGCCGCGCCGGCGGCCGCTGGTAGCCGATGCTCCGGGACACGCCTGCGGACATCACCTGTTCGGCACCGCATCGGCGACGGCGGGCACGGCGATCGCGGAATGGCTGGACAGCACGGGAACGTCCGGAACGGTGCGCGTCTACGGTACGCCGGCCGAGGAGGGCGGCTCCGGCAAGGTGTATCTCGCGCGGGCCGGGCTGTTCGACGACGTGGACATCGTGCTGCACTGGCATCCGTCCGACCGCAATATCGCCTCCCCCGAGAGCAGCAACGGCAACAAGTCCGGACGTTTCCGCTTTCACGGAATCGCGGCCCACGCCGCAGCCTCACCCGAGCGCGGTCGTTCGGCGCTGGACGGCGTTGAGGCGATGAACTACATGACCAATCTCATGCGCGAACACATGCCGTCCACGGCCCGGCTGCACTACGTCATAACGGACGGAGGCCGGGCGCCGAACATCGTGCCGGAGTTTGCCGAGGTCTATTACTACGTGCGCCATCCCGAACCGGGGATGGTGGCCCAGTTGTTCAATCGGGTCGTGGCCGCGGCCGAAGGCGCCGCCCTCGGGACGGGCACCCGGATGCAGTACGAGGTGATGCACGGCAACTTCCCGCTGCTGCGCAACGATGTACTGGCCGGGGTCATGCATGAACACCTGAAACGCTTGGGCGGCGTCGAGTACGACGAAGCGGAAATGGAATTCGCGACCACGATAAGGAAGTCGATGTTCGGCCGACTGCGCCCGCTCGAGGCCCGAAACGAGATCGAGCCCTTCGAGTTCAACCAGAAAATGGGTTCCACCGACGTCGGCGACGTAAGCTGGATCGTGCCCACCGCGGGGTTCGGCACGGCGACCTGGGTTCCGGGCACGGCGGCGCACAGTTGGCAGGCGGTCGCCGCCGGGGGCATGAGCATCGGACACAAGGGCATGATGCTGGCGGCCAGGGTGCTGGCCGAGACCGCTCGCGACCTCTACACGGACGCCGAACTCATCGCCCGGGCGAAAGCGGAATTCGAGGAAAGGCGCGGCCCCGACTTCGAATACCGCCCGCTGCTCGGCGACCGCGAGCCCCCGCTCGACTACCGCAAGTAGTCTTCACGGAGGGCGGGACGCTGTGGGGGGCATGCCCCCACTCCCAAGTTAGTCCTCTTCGGGGGGCGGGTAAGCGAGGATGAAGTTGTCGCGGTTGGGCATGCGTACTTCGGGCAGCGTTTGAGCGTTCATCGCTTCGTCCTCCGCGATGATTCCGTTCAGGTACAGCAGGTACGCCGTCAACGCGTAGACCTGATCGTCGCTGAGCGACTGCGGCTGCTGGTACGGCATCGTGCGGCGGATGTAGTCGAACACGACGGGCGCGTACGGCCAGAAGCTGCCCACGGTCTTCAGCGGCGCCGGGCCGTCGAGCGTGCCGTGCCCGCCCACCAGCACGTCGTTCAACTGACCCTGTCCCTCGACGCCGTGGCAGGAGAAGCAGTACAGCGTATAGACGGGTTTTCCCTCTATCGCCGTGCCCGACCCGGGTGGGAGACCCTCGCCGTCGGGCTCGACGCTGATTTCCCATTCGGCGACTTCCTCCGGGGTGGCCTCGACGCCCAGTTCCGGTCCTTCCTGGGCCAGGACGATCGCAGCCAAAGCGGCGACGGCGATCGCCGCCAGGCTACGTATAAACATTGCTTACCTGCCCTTCGCTGTCGATCCCCCACGCCTGGATGCCGTTGTAGTGGTAGGCGAACTTCCTGCCCTTGGCCGCGATGATCGCTTCGCGCGTGGGTTGCATGGCGCCGGTTTCGTCCACGGCGCGGCTCAGGATCACGGTTTCGGCTCCGTTCCAGCGCCACGCCATGCGGAATCGCGTCACGGCCTTGTCCAGCACCGGTTCGCACAAGCCCGCCTCGCCCCAGGTGGCGCCGCCGTCCGCGGAGACCTCGACCCGGGCGATCCGGCCCGCCCCCGACCAGGCCATGCCGGAGATCTGATACAGCCCGGGGCCCTTGAGCACCAGTCCGGGCGACGGCGAAGTGATCACGGACTTCACGTCCATGGGATAGGAGAAGATCAGCGAGCGACCGTCGGGCAGGAGGTCGGTGTACTTGGAGGTCTCTTCGCGGGTCATCGACGGCGCGGCGGTGACCTTTATTCTGCGCAGCCACTTGATGCTCATGTTGCCCTCGTACCCCGGCAGGAACAGCCGCAAGGGGTATCCCTGCTCCGGCCGCAGGCGCTCCCCGTTCTGGTACACCGCGAGCAATGCATCGTCCATGGCCTTGGCCAGCGGGACGCTGCGGTTCATCGCCGCGGCGTCGGCGCCTTCGGCCATGATCCAGCCGGCGGCGGGGTCCACGCCGGCCTCATCCAGCAGGATGGACAATGGCACGCCGGTCCACTCGCTGCACGACACCAGGCCGTGCAGGAAGCCGCAGGTATCGTTGATGGGCCGGCGGGGAAGCCCGGCTAGGTAGCTGTTGCCCGAACACTCGATGAACTGAATGCGCGACACCATCGGGTAGCGCGAAAGCGCGTCCATGTCGAAGAAAAGGGCGCGATCGACCATCCCGTGAATGAGCAGCCGGTGCCGGTCGGGATCGATGTCCGGTATCCCGCTGTGGTGGCGCTCGAAGTGCAGGGGATTCGGCGTGATCATTCCCTCCAGCGCTTCCAGCGGCGTCCAGGAACCGCCGGCGCCGTCGGCGCCGGTAGCGGCCAGGACCCGGCGCCGGACGTGATCTTCGTAGGTCGAGCGGCTGCCGTAACCGCTCAGCGGACGGCCCGGCGCCCGCATCCAGGGCGGCAGGTCCTTCGCCGGCGCTGCCGTCATCAGCCCCAGCGAGCCCGCGCCCAGCACCGCGGCGCCTCCCTTGAGAAAAAGGCGCCGGTGCAACAGGCCATTACCGGCCACAGGTTCGAGCTCGTCTGGTCTCCCTTCGGTCATCGATGAATTCCCCGCTACCGATAATGCCGCATTCTCAGGGCCTCAGATGCGGCATTTGGGAAAGCCCAGCGCCGAGGCCACCCGGCCTTGTTCGACATCGAGCGTTGCAAAAGCAAGGTTGACCGGCTGTGGGGACACATACAAGGCAGTGGCGACATGGCAGAGATCGGCGCCCCGCAGGTTGCCGGCGCCAAGTGCTCTCTCGCACTCAGAGGAGAGCGGCCTGTTGGGCAGGATCCACTCGATACCCGCTACTACATCGTCCTCGAAAGGCGCGCTTTCGCGCTGGAAGACGGCGCGCATTTCCGCCTCGAGCAGGTTGGAAGAAAGCAGGCGGTCAAAGCGATTCAGCGCCAGCGCGAACCTTTCGGCGACCGGCTCCCCGAAAGCAATTCCGGCCAGCACCGACGTGTCCACGTAAACCGCGCTCATTCGGCGCGCTCCGCCAGGAATCGCCCCAGCGCACCGGGCCTGTCAGCCACCATCCTGAAATCGCCGCGCGCCCTCGCAGGACGAACCAGAGCCCCCCGGCGTTCCAGGTGATCGAGCCGTTCATCCAGCGTCGGCGCTTCGGACTTCTGGATTGCGCGAATTTCCGCCACCGGCTTGCCCCGGTACGAAACGGTGACGGTCTCGCCTTCCCGCACCTCGCGAATGACCTCGGAGAAGCGCGCTTTTGCTTCGTAGATGGAGTAAGTGCGTGCCATGCCGAAACTATACCTAGTCAGACTAGTTATATCAAGGCATAGCCCCCTGCATAGACTCTCCCCGGTCAGTCGCGGGCGGCCACTGCGGCGCGCTCGCCGATGTCCAGCCACTCGTTCACCTGCTGCTGGAAGGCGGTGTACGAGGCGTAGATGCGCGCGGCGTTTTCGTCGCGGGCAATGAGCTCGTCGATGACCTCCTGCGAACGCAGGCGCAACTCGGCTATCACCGAGTCGGGGAAGGGGCGGATCTCGATCTTGCCTTCATTGCGTAGCTGCTGCAGGAACTGGGCGTTGCGGGCGCTGTATTCGGCGCCCAACAGGCTCTCCATATGGCCACACGCGGACTTCACGACCTCCTGAAGATCTTCCGGCAGCGCGTCCCAGGCCTCCTGGTTGATCGAGACCTCCAGTATCGCGCCCGGTTCGTGCCAGCCCGGATAGTAGTAGTACTGCGCCACTTCATGCAGGCCGAAGCCGACGTCGTTGTACGGCCCCACCCACTCGGTGGCGTCCACGCTGCCAGTCTGCATGGCGGTATAGATTTCGCCGCCCGGCAACATTACCGGCGTACCGCCGGCGCGCTGCAGCACTTCGCCGCCGAGACCCGGGATCCGCATCTTCAGGCCCCTGAGGTCGTCGGGCGAGTTGATTTCGCGGTTGAACCAGCCGCCCATCTGGGTGCCGGTGTTGCCGCCGGTGAACACCATGACGCCGAACGGTTCGTAGAGTTCCCGCCACAATTCCATGCCGCCGCCGTAATGCAGCCAGGCGGACGATTCCGTCGGAGTCATTCCGAACGGTATGGCGCCGAAGAACTGGGCCGCCTCCACCTGCGCCTTCCAGTAGTACGAAACGCCGTGCCCGATTTCCGCGGCGCCCGCGGACACGGCATTGAACACCTCGAATGGCGGAACCAGTTCGCCGGCCGCATAGACATGCACCTTGATCCTGCCGCCGGAAGCCCGGTTAATGGTCTCCGCCAGCAGGGTGGCGGAGGTGCCGGTGCCCGGAAAGTTGGGCGGCCAGGTCGTGACCATTTTCCAGTTGAATGTTTCGGCCGGCGCAGCGGGCGAAGCGGGCGAGTCGACGCCGGCTGCCGGCTGTTCCCGGCCGCAACCGGCCAGCGCCACGGCGCCGGCGCCGAGCCCGGCAAGAAGTTGTCTGCGTTTCATGTCTTTCCCCTGCTTGAATCTTGTTCCTAGGCACCGCCGGCTTGAGGGATCACGCACGGAGCGCTCAAACCGCTCTGAGAGCTCGCGCCCTGAGAGCTCGCGCTCTCAGTCATCATCCCCGGTTTCACGGAATTCGGACATCAGCACCTTGATTCGGTGATCGCTGAAGCGGCGGCCGTCCAGGTGCGCGCCGCGCATGTAGTGGCCCTGCCACTTCTCCGCCGGGCGGCGGAACCGGTCCACCTCCAGCTCCTTGTTGAAACTGCCCCGCGACCGGCTCCACTGAATGTGCTCTTTCGCCAGCTCCGGATCGTCCGACAACGGCCGCACGACCGCGTCGAACGTTTCGGCGTATTGCCGGGGAATCGGAACCAGCCGGCACACCGGTTCGTCCTTCTCGAAGGTCACCCAGGTCCGCTTGCGGGTGAAGCGCCAGTTCATCGTGAAGGTATAGGGCGCCCAATCGGTCTCGATAATGCCTTCCAGCGGCGCAATGGCGTCCTTGGCCGTGTTGGCCAGGCCCTTGCACCAGAGGTTGTGGCCCTTGCTGGTGCGAAACAGGTAACCGAGCGTGAAGGTGAGCACGCCGCTTCCGAAATGAGCGCTGACCAGTTCCGATTTCTCGCCGCGGAAGCGAATCTCCACGCCTTCCTTGGCCGGCTTGCCGTTCCAGCGCGCCCTGAATTCGACCGGACAGAGCACGTCCCAGCCGGTCTGGTTGGCGATCAGCAACGGCAGGCAGCGGTTGGCGAAATGATCGACCGTCCGGTCCATCCACTCCCTGGCGCGCGCGGCGCGGCGCAGCTTCATCGGCCGCTCTATCAGCGGATAGGCGATGATCTCAAGTTTGTCGCTCACGAAGCGCGCCCCATCTCAGGCAACACGGTGCCGTAAGGGTACACTTGCCGGCGTGTTGGCGCATCTCCGCTTACTTCCCTCCACCGGCAACGCATCTTCTCTTCGCATGCCCGCGTCCCGGCGCTTCTTGACCGGGGCTGCGCTGTTGCTGGGGCTGGCGCTTTCCGGCTGCGGCTTCAGCGGCGCACTCTACCTCCCCGAGGAATCTCCGCCGGCGCCGCAGGAGCAGCCTGTGCCGGAGGACGAAGGCCCGGCAGCCGAAGCAGGCACATGAACCGCCTCCTGCTGGTCGACGGAACGGCCTACCTGTTTCGCGCCTACTACGCGCTTCCCGCATTCACAACAGCCGACGGCCGCCCCACCGGCGCCCTGCACGGCGTGGTGAGCATGATCCAGCGGCTGCTTCGCGAAGAACCCCCGGACCTGCTGGCGTTCGTGATGGACGCGCCCGGACCCACGTTCCGCGACGAGATCTACCCGGAGTACAAGGCCAATCGCGACGTGATGCCCGAAGACCTGCGCGAGCAGATCGAGCCGGTGGTGAACGTGGTCGAGGCGATGGGCGTGCCGCTGCTGCGGATCGGCGGTGTGGAAGCCGACGACGTGATCGGAACCCTGGCCGCCCAGGCCCGGGAAGAAGGGCTGGACACGCTGATCTCGACCACCGACAAGGACTTCGCCCAGCTCGTCGGGCCGCATGTCCGGCTGGTCAACTGGACCAACAACCGCGTCATGGACAGCGCGGCGGTGGAGGAGAAGTTCGGCGTCCCGCCGGAGCGGATCCGCGATTACCTCGCCCTGGCCGGCGACACGTCCGACAACATCCCCGGCGTGCGCGGCGTGGGACCGAAGACCGCCGCGAAGTGGCTGCAATCCTACGGCAGCCTGGCAGGCGTAAAGGAGAATGCCGCCGAGATTCGCGGCAAGGCCGGAGAAACCCTGCGGACCAGCTTCGCCGACGTGGACCTGTCCCTTGAGCTGGCCACGATCCGCGAGGACGTTCCGCTGGACCTGAAGCCGCACGACCTCAGGCTCAGGGCGCCGGACATGGACGCGCTCGAAACGCTGTGCACGACGTTCGAACTGAACACCTTTCTCCGCAGCCTCCGCCAGTCGGCACCCGCCGCGCCGAAGCAGGCGGAGTACGCGACGATCCTGAACTCCGAACAGCTTGAGGAGTGCCTCGCCCGGCTGCGCGACGCTCCCGCCGCGGGCCTGAGCGTGGAAGCGTCCGGCGAGAATCCCATGGAACTGCGCCTGGCCGGCCTGGCCTTGTCCACCGGCGACGGCGAGGGCGCCTACGTGCCGCTGGCCCCGCGCGACCTGACGGAAGGCGCCGTCGAGCGTTCCGACGGCCGCGAACTGCTGGGCGGACTCAAGGGCTGGCTGGAGGACGCCGGGGCACAGAAAGTCGGGCATAACCTCAAGTTCGTGAGCCATGCGCTGGCGAACCACGGCATCGAACTGGCGGGCGGCGCGGGCGACACGATGCTGGAATCCTACGTGCTGAACTCCACCGCGATCGCCCACGATTTCGACAAGGCGGTAAAACGGTACCTGGAGCTGGACTGCATTTCTTCCGAAGACGTGTTCGGGAAAGGCCGCGGCAAGCTCTCACCGGCGCAGGCGCCACTGCAACAAGTCACGCCGTACGCCGCCCAGAAAGCGGACTATGCGCTCAGGCTCCACCGGCTCCTGATCGAAAAGCTCGACGAGACGCCGGTCCTCAACGACGTATTGGGGAGCATGGAAATGCCGCTCTCGCCGGTGCTGGCACGCATGGAACGGGTCGGCGTGCTGGTCGATGCGAAGGTGCTGGCGGCTCAGTCGCAGGAACTGGCCGAACAGTTGCGGGAGCTACAAGACCAGGCGTTCAAACAGGCCGGCAGCGAGTTCAACCTGGGTTCCCCCAAGCAACTCGGCGACGTGCTGTTCAACCAGCTGGGGCTGGAACCGGTGCGCCGCACATCGACCGGTCAGCCGTCCACTTCGGAATCGGTGCTGCATGAACTGGCCACCGTACACGACCTGCCCGGCACCATTCTGAAATATCGCAACCTGGCCAAGCTCAAGACCGGCTACACCGACGCCCTTCCGGGCTCCATCGACCCGCACACGGGGCGGGTGCATACCTCGTACCAGCAGGCCGTGGCCGCCACCGGACGGTTGTCGTCCATCCACCCGAACCTGCAGAACATCCCGGCGCGCACCGGGGAAGGGCGGCGCATACGCCAGGCCTTCGTGGCACCGGACGGGCGGGTGCTGATGTCCGCCGATTATTCGCAAATCGAACTGCGCATCATGGCCCAGCTCTCGGGGGACGAAGGTTTGCGCAAGGCTTTCTCCGAGGACATGGACGTGCACCGCGCGACCGCAGCCGAGGTGTTCGATACGCCGCCCGACTCGGTCAGTGCCGATCAGCGGCGGGCCGCCAAGGCGATCAATTTCGGGCTCATCTACGGCATGTCGCCGTTCGGCCTCGCCCGGCAACTCGGCGTGACCCGCGCGGAAGCGCAGGAATACGTCAACCACTACTTCACCCGCTACCCCGGCGTGCAGCAGTACATGGAAAGGACACGCAAGCAGGCCCACGAACAGGGCTGGGTGGAGACGCTATTCGGGCGGCGCCTGTATCTGCCGGATATCCGGGCTCGGGACTTTCGCCGGCGCAGCTACGCCGAGCGCAGTGCGATCAACGCGCCTATGCAGGGCACCGCGGCCGACATCATCAAGCGCGCAATGATCCTCATCGACGAGTGGCTTCAGCCCCGGCGCGACAAGGCACGGCTGATCATGCAGGTGCATGACGAACTGGTGTTCGAGTGCGAGCAGGACTTCGCCGAGGAACTGGCCGCCGAAGTCACGGGCATGATGGCCGGAGCGGCGTCACTGGAAGTTCCGCTCAAGGTGGACCTCGGCCAGGGCCCGAACTGGGACGCCGCGCACTGACCTGAGAGAGAGGCCGGCCCGTCTTAAAGAAGAAGGCTGGCGTCCTCACGCGTCCAGCCAGGTCTCGAGCACGCCGCGGGCTTCTTCCACGCCCACGGACCGCAACGCGGAGAATTCCTGCACCGTGCCGTTCCCGGCGAGAAGCCGCTCGGCATCCCGCAGGGTCTCGGCCAGGGCGCCGCGTTTGAGGCGGTCGCACTTGTTCATCAGCAGATGCACGGGCGCTTCGGACGCCGCGCAAACATCGAGCATGCGCAGGTCGAGCTCGCCCACCCCGCGGCGCGCGTCCACCACCACGAAGACGCCGCGCAGCGACCCGCGGCGACGGAAGTAATCGCCCATCATGCCTTCCCATTGCCTGCGTACCCGCAGCGGCGCGGCGGCGTAGCCGTAGCCGGGCAGGTCCACGATCCGCCGCTGCTCGCCGACGGCGAAGAACTGCAGCATCTGGGTGCGCCCCGGGGACTTGCTGGAACGGGCGAGCCCCCGCCGGTTGAGGATCGCGTTGATCGAGCTGGACTTGCCGGAATTCGAGCGGCCGGCGAACGCCACCTCGGCGCCCGCGTCCTCGGGGTACTGCTTCCAGGACGCCGCTGATTTCAGGAATGAGGCTTGCAACATGGATATTCGCGCCGGCGATGACTGTCCGCGGCACAGGTGGGTACACTATGCAAAAAAATCCGTGAAATATGAAACCCAAATACCGCAATCTGCTGCTCGCAACCCTCTTCCTGACGGCCGCTTCCGTTGTACAGGCTCAGGATGCGCCCAACTGGAAGTACCAGGAGGGCGTCCACTACGACCGCCTTGTGCCCGTGCAAGGGACCTCCAGCCCGCCGGACAAGATCGAGGTGGCCGAGTTCTTCTGGTACGGCTGCTTGTATTGCTACCGCATGGAAGCGTACATCGAAGAGTGGCAGAAGGATCAACCCGACGAAGTGAACTTCATTCACATCCCGGCGCCAGGGGACCCGACCATGGAAACGCATGCACGGCTTTTCCTTGCGCTGCAGGCGGTGGGCGAGCTTGACGCTGCGCACAGGGACGTATTCCGCGCGATTCACACCGAAAGCCGAGGGCTGTTGCGGCTCGGCGACCAGGAGCGCTTCGCGCGGCGCTACGGGGTCTCGGCCGAGGACTACCGCAACGCCTTCCGGTCGTTCTCGGTCGAATCCGGCCTGCGCAGGATCAAGGACCTGATGCGGCGATACCGCATTCTGGCAGTGCCGGCGTTCGTCGTGAACGGCAAGTACGTCGTGCGCGTGACGCCCGACAGCGACATGCCCCAATTGCTCGAAATCGTCGACGAACTGGTAGCGCGCGAACTCACCGAACGCTGATCCCCGCGGCGATGGCTGTCCGCGGCACAGGCAGGTTCAATATGCGAAAATTTCGCCAAATATGAAACCCAAATCCCATAGTCTGCTGCTCGCAGCCCTCTTTCTGACGGCCGCGCCCGTATCGCAGGCCCAGGAAGCACCCAACTGGAAGTTCCAGGAGGGCGTCCACTACGACCGCCTGGTGCCCGTGCAGGGAACCTCGAGCCCGCCGGACAAGATCGAGGTGGCCGAGTTCTTCTGGTACGGCTGCGTCTTCTGCTACCGCATGGACGCGTACATCGAGGAGTGGAAGAAGGATCAGCCGGAGGAAGTCAATTTCATCAACATCCCGGCGCTGTGGAACACGACCATGGAAATGCACGCACGGCTGTACCTGGCGCTGCAGGCGGTGGACGAGCTTGACGCCGCGCACAGGGACGTGTTCCGCGCGATCCACACCGAAAACCGGCCGCTGGTGCGGCTAGCAGACCAGGAGCGCTTCGCGGAGCGCTATGGGGTCTCGGCGGAGGACTACCGCAACGCCTTCCGGTCGTTCTCGGTCGAATCCAGCCTGCGCAGGATCATGGAATTGATGCGCCGTTACCGGATACTGGCGGTGCCGGCGTTCGTCGTGAACGGCAAGTACGTTGTGCGCGTGACGCCCGACAGCGACATGCCCCAACTGCTGGAAATCGTCGACGAACTCGTAGCCCGCGAACTCGCCGAGCGCTGATCCTCCAGCAAATTAACCCTTAGCTGGCGCACGCCCCTTATTCATCCGACACGTCCTTCTCCGGACCGTCGGCGGCAGGATGCCGCCGCCGAGCCCGGAGGGGTGTGCGTGGAGGGGTGTGCGGAGAAGGGAGTGGAGGATGAATAAGGGGCCGGTGGGGGAATCGGGGAGTGAGAGGTAGCG